>NZ_KV791252.1:0-30489 GCF_001807865.1 Stenotrophomonas sp. HMSC10F06
GCAGATGGCGGTTTGGCAACGGCAGGAGCGGCTGCACTCCGACCGCGGCAGCCAATTTCGTAGCGGTGATTACCAGGATTACCTGGCCGCCAATGGCCTGCTCTGCTCGATGAGTGCGGTGGGGCATTGTGGCGACAATGCAGCCTGCGAGGGCTTTTTCGGATTGCTCAAGCGCGAGCGGATCTATCGCACAACGTATCCCACACTCGATGCCGCCCGGTCCGATGTGTTCGAATACATCGAGCGCCGCCACAACCCCAGGATGCGACGGCGTCGGGTCAAGCAGGACCAGAAGTTTTCAGCCCTTTCCAAACAATCCGTGATTTCGGGGTAGAACCCCTGTGGCGCGATGGGAGTTGTGTTAGTAATATTACTACTTCCCATCTGCCCGTCTGTCCACCCCCATCCTAGTGAGATGGGGGTAGAGCCCTGTTCAACTTGTCGTGGGAGATCCAGAGATTGAGTCGAGGCCGGATGTCTTGAACACTATTCGTGTCGGTCTATGGGCTGACTAGAGCAGTCCGGAGCAGGTCTGGGGAGGATGAAATCAGCCCATGCCTGCATCATGGGGCGTCGTTGCTCCAGCAGATCGGTGCGGTGATAGGCAGCTTCGACCTTGTTTTGGACAGTGTGGGCCAGCGCGCGTTCAGCAAGATCCCGAGCATAGCCTTCCTCGCTGCACCAGTCGCGAAAGCTTGACCGGAAGCCGTGCGCGGTGGCTGTCCGCTTGTCGCTATCGCTGTGGGCCTTCAGGAGGCGCAATAGCGCAGTTAGGGTCATGTCCGAGAGGACTGTTCGGGACTGGATCGATGGGAAGACCAGATGATCGTGCTTCCCTGCCTGTACCTGCAGCAAAGTGATGGCTTGTTCAGAGAGTGGGACACGATGGGTCTGGCTGGCTTTCATGCGATCGGCAGGAATGATCCAGACTTTGTTGCGCAAATTGACCTCATCCCAAGTCATTCCCCTGACTTCGCCAGAGCGCGCAGCGGTCAAGATCAAAAACAGCAGCGCACGTTTGGTGACATCTAGCTCGTTTGTATCCGCCAGTCTGGTTTTGACAAACGCCGGGATGTCGGCCCAAGGCATGGCCGGTTGATGCTCTTGTCTGACCGTCTTGCTGGGTTGTACCGGTAGCAGATGGGTGACTACATCCACGGGGTTGGCTTGGTTGAACCCGTGTGCCCAGCCCCAGGCCATCACGGCATGCAAACGCTGCTTTACCCTGGAAGCGGTCTCTGCTTTTTCCAGCCAGATCGGGCGCAAGACATCGGCCATATGACGAGGCTGAAGTTGATCCATCGGTAGGGAGCCGATCTTGGGGAAGGCGTACTCGGTAAGCGTGTTGATCCACTGCTGGGCGTGCTTGGCATTCTTCCACCCTGGCTTGAGTTCGGCATGTACCTGTTCTGCCGCCTCTTGGAAGGTTGGCATCACGGGTGCAGCAACTGCGGGCGCCTTGGTCGCCAGGGGATCTTGCCCAAGTGCAATCTCTTCGCGCATTTCGCGAGCCAGCTTGCCGGCAAGGGCGATGCTCACATGCGGGTAGCTGCCGAGGCCTGCATTGCGGCGTTTGCCAGTGGTAGGGCTCACGTAGCGTAGGACCCACTTACCTTGCCCCTTCTTTGTGCGTGAAGGATGCAGGCTTAGGCCGGGGACTCCGCCGTGTGGCAGTGCTGTGCTCCCGGGAGTGGTGCTTCTGGCTTTGATGTCGGTAAGCAGTGCCATGGGTGTCTGGTATGCCATCTGGTATGCCATCCAGTATGCCATCTGGTATGCCATTTCGCGTTGGGTGGTGATGGGTGTTGCTGGACGGTGCTGGATGACGTCACTTGTAAGCCATTGAAACTAAATGGCAAATATATGTTATTTGCGATGCCACTGGATTTCCTTGGACGGATCTATGGCAGTCCCCCTCTCCGCCAGATAAAAAGAAAAGGGCTGCCCATCGGGCGGCCCTTTTCTTTTTATCCGGCCTGATGGGCGGACGAGAACCGCCGACGGGGGTTCGACGGATCTGCAGGAGCAGATCCGGACAGACGAACGTCTGGCCCTGGAGCGCGCAAGCGCGGAAGGGCTGGGTGCATGGATGCACCCAGCAATCCCAATGAAGCGGCCACCCTGTCTCCGAAGCCACAGCGCCATCACCGACATTCCCGGGCGCGTGGCGACGAGTTCATCGCCAACGGCGTCTCCAACTCCAGGAGGCGCGGCCCTGGAGCGCGCAAGCGCGGAAGGGCTGGGTGCATGGATGCACCCAGCAATCCCAATGAAGCGGCCATCGCGCAGCCACGCATGGCGTGGCTCTACCCGGGGCCCGCACCCCCACCCCACACCCCGCCAACCTGCGCTCCGCTAAACTGCCCACCTCACGTAACGGATCTCCCCCATGACCGCTGAAATCCTTGTCCCCGTGTCCTTCGGTGAACTGCTCGACAAGATCTCGATTCTGCAGATCAAGTCCGAGCGCATCAGCGACGAGGCCAAGCTGGCCAACATCCGCACCGAACTGAGCGCGCTGGAAAAGACCTGGATGGCGCACCCGGCCGGGGTCAAGGACATCGCGCGCCTGCGTGCCGAGCTCAAGGCGGTCAACGAGCGCCTGTGGGACATCGAAGACAACATTCGCCTGCAGGACAAGGCGCAGGCCTTCGACGACCATTTCGTCGAGCTGGCGCGCAGCGTCTACCAGCAGAACGATGAGCGCGCCCGCATCAAGAAGGACATCAACCTGGCGCTGGGCTCGCTCTACGTGGAAGAGAAGTCGTACAAGGATTACGCGCCGCGCGGCGCGTAATCGGCGACATACCGTTCGAAGGCGGCGATGCCGTCCTCGACGGTGATCAACTGCATCACGTCGTCGAACTCGACCTTCGCGCCCCACTTCAGTTCGCTGGCCGGTTTGCCCAGGAACTTGCGCGCGGCATCGTCGTAACGGTCCACGCAGTAGCGGCGGTCGGAGTAGGGGCCGCTGCGGTGCGGGTTGCTCGCTGCATGCAGGCCCAGCACCTTGGTGCCCATCGCGTTGGCGATATGCATCGGGCCCGAGTCGGGCGTCATCACCAGCGCGGCGCGCGCCAACAGCGCCGGCAGCTGCTTGAGCGTGTCCTTGCCGACCAGGTCCAGCGCCGGCGTGGCCAGCTGGGCCTGGATCGCATCGGCCATGCCGCGTTCCAGTTCGCTGCGCCCACCGCACAGCACCACCCGCCAGCCGCGTGAGGTGGCGTGGTTGGCCACGGCTGCATAGCGGTCGGCATACCAGTTGCGGCGCACATGGCTGGAGCAGGGCGAGATCATCAGCACCGGGCGGCCATCGTCGGTCCACTGGGCGTTGGCCCACTCGACCGCGGCCGGCGGCACGGCCAGGTCCCAGCTGACCTCGGTCTGCTTCAGGCCGAGCGGTTCGCAGAAGCTGCCGATTGCATCCAGCACATGGATGCCGGGGCGGTCGGGGATGCGCTCATTGATGAAAAGCCCGTGAAGATCCTTGGAGCGGGCCTTGTCATAGCCAATGCGGCGCTTGGCCGGCACGAAGGCGGACAGCACGTTGGCACGGAAAGCCACCTGCATCTGCAGCAGCGCATCGAAGCGCTCGGCGGGAAGGCTGTCGCGCAGGGCGCGCATGCCGGCCAGGCCAGTCTTCTTGTCGTAGCTGTGGAAGGTCACGCCGGGCAGGCCATCGAGCAGCTTGTGGCCGGCCTTGTCGATGATCCAGTGCAGCGACACCCCGGGATCGGCCTGCTGCAGGGTGCGTACCAGCGGCACCACATGGGTCACGTCCCCCAGCGCGGACAAACGCAAAAGACACAAGGAAGAGGACGATGGTGCCATGGTGTTGTTAGACTCGAAGGAATGGTCGCATTCGACGCCACTGAAGCGCTGACGCCCTGCCGCGATGGACGCGGTATCGGTGCCATTCTGTTCGACCGCGAAGCCTTGCGGCAAGCCGAGATGAGCCTGTTCGCACCGGCCCACTGGGGCGAGCGGGCACGGCCGGTCGGCGATGGCGGCCGTGGTGGCGCCTGGTTCGTCGATGCCCCCTTCGGTCATGCCGTGCTGCGCCAGTACCTGCGTGGCGGCCTGGCGGCCAAGCTCAGCCGGGACCACTACATCTGGCGCGGGGCCAACCGCACCCGCAGTTTCGCCGAGTTCCGGCTGATGCGTGCCCTGCGCGCGCAGAAGCTGCCGGTGCCGCGACCGATCGCCGCGTTCTACATGCGCGAAGGCCTGCGCTACAAGGCGGCGATCCTGATGGAGCGCCTGGAGGGCGTGCGTTCGCTGGCCGACCGCGCGCTGGTCGCCGGGCGCGGCGCGCCCTGGGAAGAGACCGGCCGGCTGATCGCGCGGTTCCATCGCGTCGGGCTGGACCACGCCGATCTCAACGCCCACAACATTCTGTTCGACGCCAACGGCCACGGCTGGCTGATCGATTTCGATCGCGGCGTGCTGCGCACCCCGGCCACCCGCTGGCGCGAGCGCAATCTCAAGCGGCTGCTGCGCTCGCTGATCAAGCTGCGCGGTGAGCGCAGCCAGGATGACGTCGAGAAGGACTACGCACGGCTGCGCCGCGCCTACGATCTGGCCTGGAACCGGGGTTACTGATGGACTGGGCACTGCGTTTCATGGGGGTCGGCAATGCGTCGGCCGTGCAGCTCGGTTCGCCGATGGCGGTGATCGAACGCGATGGACGCCCGTGGCTGACCATCGATTGCGGCGGGGAAGGGCTCACTGCGTTCCAGGCGCACTACGGCCATGTGCCGCAGGCATTGTTCGTCACCCATGTGCACCTGGACCACGTCGCCGGTTTCGAACGCCTGTTCGTCGATGCGTATTTCTCGCCGCAGCGTCGTGGGCGTATTCGCGTGTACGTGCCGGCGACGGTCGTGCCGCTGCTGCACAAGCGCGTGGCCGATTACCCGAACGTGCTGGCCGAGGGCGGTGCGAATTTCTGGGATGCGTTCCAGCTGATCGTGGTCGGCGATGCGTTCTGGCATGACGGCGTGCGCCTGGAAGTGTTTCCGGTCCGCCATCACTGGCCGGAAACCGCCTATGGCCTGCGCCTGAAGGGTGCGGTCACCTGGAGTGGCGATACCCGGCCGATTCCGGAAATGCTGGCGCGCTACGCCGACGACAACGAACTGATCGCCCACGATTGCGGCCTGCATGGCAACCCGTCGCACACCGGTGTGGATGACCTGGAGCGTGAATACACGGCCGAGTTGCAGGCGCGGATGATGCTCTACCACTACGCCAGCGAGGCTGACGGCGAGGCGCTGCGCCAGCGGGGTCACCGCGTGGCCGTGCCCGGCGAACGTGTGGCGCTGGCGTCTCCCACCGCCATGCACGTGCTGGCGCAGGATCCTCCCTGAGCATGGACGACGCGCTGGCCGCTCATCTGCAGGCGCTCGAACGCGCGTTGCACGAACCTGCGGTGCGTGGCGATGTCGCGCAGCTGGCGGCATTGCTGGATGACGACTTCAGTGAGATCGGCAGCTCGGGTGCGTGTTTCGATCGGGCTGCTGCGCTGGCGGAGATTCCGCGCGAGCGCGCGCAGGTCGAGATCGTGTCCACCGACTACCAGGTCGTGTTGTTGGCGCCCACCTTGGCACAGGTGCGCTATCGCAGCTGGTATGTGGTCGGCGGCGAGCGCCAGCGCGAGGTGTTGCGCAGTTCGCTGTGGCGGCTGTGCGGTGCGGCATGGCGGATGGTGTTCCATCAGGGCACGCCTGCGGTGCCTTGAGCGGCAGCATCACTGAGGGGGAAGCCTGGCGCCCAAAAAGGTGGCGGCCCCGCCGGCTGACCTCGGCGCCCGCGTCGATCGATACCGTTGCTGCCTTCCGGCCCTGGCGGGATTTTCGACCTAGCGTCGCGAGGGGCCGACGGGGCCACCATAGAGACGTTCCGGCTGCAGGGCGATCGAGGATCAGCCGGCCGCAGGCGGAAGGTGCAACGCAGGAACAGGTCCGGCAGTGCAGTCGCGCATTCTAGCGCATGCACGGCCTGCAGTGCCAGACGCGGAGGCTGAATCCCGTGTAGCCCGGTGCCGCCGGAATAGGGCATCCGGCGAGTGGGTTGCTAAAATGCGTGGCACAGGAGGAACGGCCTCCCCCATTTCGGGAACCACTGACCAGGACGGCCTGGCCCCCATCAAGGAGGGCCGCATGGCCTGGATCTATCTGTTGGCAGCCGGTGTGCTGGAAATCGTCTGGGCGTTCTCGATGAAGCAGTCCGAGGGGTTCAGCAGGCTCACCCCGTCGATCATCACCCTCGTCACCATGATCGCCAGCTTCTGGCTGCTGTCGCTGGCGATGCGCACGTTGCCGCTGGGCACTGCGTACACGATCTGGACCGGCATCGGCGCGGTCGGCGCGTTCGTGATCGGCATTACCTTCCTCGGCGAGCAGGTCAGCGCGATGCGGATTGCTGCAGCGGTGTTGATCGTGAGCGGATTGGTGTTGATGAAGTTGAGCAGCAGCTGAGGCTCTAAAGCGAAGGCTGCGGCGTCGACGACGGTAGAGCCACGCCATGCGTGGCTGACGCACTGCTGACCCGATCGAATCACTGGCGCCGCTCAACGCGGCGCCAGTTCGAGCACCATCTCCACCGCATCCAGCCCGGGGCCGTGCCCATCGGGGGTGATGTGGGTGACGGCGAAGCCGAGTCCGGCGTAGAAATCCTGCGTGTGCTGGCTGGTGCTGAGCGTGACGCGCTGGGCGCCTAGCGCTTTTGCGTGGGCAAGGCGTGCGTGGGAGAGCTGCTTGCCCAGGCCTTGGCGATGTTGGGCGTTATCGACCATGCCCCAGCAGAAGGCCGCCGTGTGCTCGTTGTCCAGGGCGAGGCCGCCGCAGGCGACGATGTGGCCGTTGTGCTCGATGACCAGATAGTCGTGGGCGCGGTCTGGGTGAAGTAGATAGTTGGCGAAGTCGTGGCGTTCGTGTGGGGCGAAGTAACGCGGCACGTTGGTGTCGAACAGTGCCAGGCAGGCGGGGGCGTCTGTTGGGGTGTAGGGGCGCAGGGTGGGCATGGGGGGACTTTGGCATGCTCCGCGTTGGGGTGGTCGGCTTCGGATGCAGGCTTGCCGCTTCATTGGGATTGCTGGGTGCATCCATGCACCCAGCCCTTCCGCGCGGATGCGCTCCAGGGACAGCCGTTCGGCTGTCCGGATTCGCTCCTGGCGAATCCGTCGAACCCCCGGTCGGGGGTTCTCATCCCCCTCTCCATGGTTTCGCGCACTGCTACCGGAGCCGGATGAATGACGAACGTGAGAAACGCAAAAGGCCGCCCCGAGGGGCGGCCTTTTGCGTTTGTCTGGCGGAGAGAGGGACTGCCGCGACGCTACCCAATGGGACGCAGTCAAACCCAACGCCAAAAAATTTTAGCACAGGGCTCAGTGGCTTAGCCACTCCTGGCCGCCAACTGATCCCAACGAACCCCAAGGGCAGCAAACGTTAAATGGCATACTGGATGGCATACCAGAAGACAGGAGTTCGAGGTGAGGGATGCCCCTGATCACCGATGCTAAGGCCCGAAGTTTGGGGCCTGGTGGCCAGGCGGTGGCTCACGGCGGGGTAACTGGACTCACGCTGATCCCATCGGCCACGCATAGGGGGCGCGGCAAATGGGTCCTGCGCTTTGTCAGTCCAGTGACAGGCAAGCGCCGGAACGCGGGCCTGGGCAGCTACCCCCAGGTTGGCATCGCCCTGGCGGGCAAGCTCGCCCGGGAGATGCGGGAACAAATCGCGGCAGGAAGCGACCCGCTGGAAACCAAAGCTGCGGAGGATGCCAAGCCTAAGACGCCGACGTTCCAGGAAGCTGCGGCGCAGCTCCACCGCGAACTAACGCCCGGGTGGAAGAACGCCAAGCACGCTCAGCAATGGCTCAACACGCTGACCGAGTACGCGTTCCCGACTGTTGGTTCTCTTCCAATCGATCTAATCCAGCCTCGGCATATCGCGGACGTCCTGCGCCCTATCTGGCTGGAGAAGGCGGAAACGGCGACTCGGGTGAAGCAGCGCCTCCACGCCGTGATGGCATGGGGATGGGCGCACGGCTTTAATGGGGCGAACCCGGTCGACGTGGTCACCCACCTACTTCCGCTGCAGCCTGGCAAAGCCGTTCGTCAGGAGCACCAGCCGGCCATGCCTTGGGCTACGGTTCCGTCCTTCGTGAAGGCGGAACTCGTCGGTGCGGGCGAGCTCGAGGTGACGCGCAACGCTCTGTTGTTCCTGGTCCTGAACGCCAGCCGTTCTGGCGAGGTGCGAGGGATGGCATGGAGTGAGGTGAACCTTCGTACGAAGCTGTGGACCATTCCAGCTGCACGAATGAAGGCCAAGGTAATTCATCGGGTGCCCTTGTCGCTGCCAGCCGTCGAGATCCTCAAACGCCACGCAGGTCAACACGACGAGCTCGTCTTTCCATCCGTACAGGCTCGGTCCGTGATGTCCGATATGACGCTGACCGCTTTGCTACGCAGGGTGAATGCACCCAGCGACACACCTGGGCGCGTGGCGACCGTGCACGGATTCCGCTCGAGCTTCCGGGACTGGTGCAGCGAACGGGGCTACGCACGCGACCTAGCGGAGCGCGCCTTGGCACACGCCGTCAAGGACAAGGTCGAGGCGGCCTACCACCGTACTGACCTTTTGGAGCAACGTCGTCCGATGATGCAAGCATGGGCCGACTTTGTTCTGTCAGCCAAGAATGAGCTCAAGAAGAACACCACGACTCATGACAACTGAGCCACTCCCCGTCCGCGTCAAGCCGATGAGCCGCATGCTTGAAGGAGAGGATCCCGTTGACTTCATGCTCAGGCTGACCGAAATCGGTGGGAGATTCTACGTCCATGTTCCGGAGGGGTTTCGCTGTCACTTCAAAGAGCCTGGGCACCTATTCGCTCACCGTGTTTGTCCCGAGCAAGGTGCCGCTCCTTCTTCTATTCGCCATTATGGCGAACCCAGTTTCCTGCAGCTCGATGAGTGGCAGGTACAGAAGCTCATTGAGCACCAACCTATTGCTCTGCACATTTTCAGCGCAGGCGCTCTATTTCGACGGATGAGGGCAGATGGTCGCCCGTCAATCGATTTTGATCACCAGCCCATCCGTCAAGGCGTGCTGGAGCCAATAGCGCATTCGGTCGCGAGCGCGACACCTACCGTGACGACGCCAGGGCTCGGGCCTTCCAAAGTGCTGAAGGCCGCCAAACCAAACTCGAACATGTACTCGTACTATCTGTCCGGCGTTGACTTCACTGACATTTACGTTGAAGAGGCGGCGATCAGCGTTGCACTTAGCACCGAAAGCCAGGACGCCCCACCCGGAGAGGAGCTGCCACCTGATCCTTATGGCATCGAGCGCTCGTCACCACTCTTATTCAAGATCCTCGAGGCGGCTTACAAAAATCGGGATAAAGCGCGCGAGGAAATCGACACCCCATCGTTGGCGGCAGATTTTCGTAAGCTCAATGCTTCCTACACAAAAAACCCTAAGCCGTTCAACGACGGGCGACATGAATTCGCCGCAACACTTGCCAATCCCAGCTATAGCTATTCGACCGACGGCCTTAGTGAAATCAATCTTCCTATCGAGACCGTAGAGGTTCCGGCAAATACGTTCCTCGACCAATCATTTATCAATAATAGACTCAAGAAACTCTTATACGCAGCCTGCCGCTGGAGCGGCGCCATGGAGCCGGCACTCCAAAACGATCGAGAGAAGCTGGTTGATCTCTTGGTCGGTCTTGGCTTCTTCGACAGAGAAGACAGTGATCAGGTGCAAGCGTCGGTCTACTTCATTACGGGGAAGAAGTACCTGCGCAACAAATACAGAAGCGAATTCAGGCACATCCGAGGCGATCGTATGTGACGCTGCTTACGTCGGCTGCACATTCGGGTGATGTCCAGGCTCGAACCTTGGTCCATGGGTCTATTAGCAGGATCGGAACGAAAATCATGCCGATGCGGAGAACGCGACTCGATCAAGGCAATTCCAAGGAAATCAACAGCGACATCTTCGAGGACGTCCTGGCTGATTTGGGAATGGCATTAGAAGCGTTCGGCGCCGCGCTGCAGTTGGCTGGCAAGCGACTCCAAGCGAATGAGTTTCCGTTGGTAGCCACTCCGCAGATGCCAGCTGCTGCGCCGAGCACGGCCGTCATTAGCGGTTTGCCCGCGGAAGGCTTCGTACGCATCTGGGACATCATTGGCCGAAAAGCCCAAAACGGGGTGGCAGCTACCCCAGGCATGATTCCCGTGAGCAGAGCCACCTGGTACTCAGGTGTTAGATCGGGGCGCTTCCCAAAGCCCATAAAACATGGAGGGGTGTCCGCACCGGTATAGCCGCTGTCGCCACACACCGTGTCCTCATCGCCATGCAGCAGCTTATGGGTCTGGGTGATGTCAGCCACTTTGGCCGCCGTGCATCGCACGTGGTGCACCAGGCCAGAGGCATCGTCCACGCCGATGTGCGCCTTCATCCCGAAATACCACTGGTTGCCCTTCCTGGTCTGATGCATGTCCGGGTCACGCTTGCCTTGGACGTTTTTGGTCGAGCTTGGCGCGGCGATGATCGTGGCATCGACGGTCGTCCCGCCGCGCAGACTCAATCCCGCCGGCCCAGTTTGCTGCCAACCACCGAACCCAAACCCATCCCACCGCAGTACCCTTCAACCCCGGGCTCCACCAGTAATGGGTGGTACGGCTACTGGGGGCAGGTCACTTCGATTTCACAAAGGCGCGTCACGCGTTTTCCTTGGGTACTGGTCGAACCCCAGGCGATGTGCGCGCCGGGTCGGTCAAGCGCGTTGCGGCCGCCGTGGGCGAGGGCGCCGCCGTGGTCTCCCAGATCCATCAATACCCTGCATCGCGCCAGCCCGTCCTGCCCTCCCCCCCGAGGAAAGCCATGCGCCCGCGCTGCACGCATGAAGACCAGATTGTCGATGTCACGCCAAGCGCGCTAGGCTACGAGTAATGCTCGGCCATCCGATCATCGAAGGCTACGAGCCGCCCGAAGGCTGGGGCTAGTGCTATGTCGACGAAGTGGAAGTCGAACTGCCGGACCAGACCCCGCAGCTGATCCCGCGCTACTTCTCAGCTTCGTGCCGTCCTTGACCCGGCGGGTCATCGGTTGAGCAGGCCAACGCTTCCCACCGGAAAGTCTCGGCACGCACCGCTCATGCGTGGACCGACGCGGCGAGGCCAGGGCGTGCCGAAAGCGAGCCAACCTTCTGCAACCCGAGGCCATGAAGCGAGCGGCTTCATGGCCTCATCACGCTTGCATGTCAGTATCGTAATCCCCAATACCCTGTCGTATGGCGGCGTGCCGGACAACCGCATGCCATGCCTATCGACGCAGGAGATCCATGGTCGATCAACCCGTTCTTTACAGCGAAGCACTGGAAAACGTCGACGAAGACGAGGATCGTCTGATCGAGGAGATCGTCACGCAGATGGCCGAAGGTAACCGTGCTGCCTATGAGCGCCATCGGCATGCCATTCGCGATGCGCATGCAAAATCGCACGCGGTCCTCAAAGGGGAGTTGTCCGTCCATTCGGACCTCCCGCCAGCACTTGCGCAGGGGATATTCCGCAGGCCCGCGACCTACGGCGTGGTGGCGCGCCTGTCCTCGGCGCCCGGCGATATCCACTCCGATGCGATCCCGGCGCCGCGCGGGTTCGCAATCAAGCTGATCGGTGTGGACGGCGAACGTCTGTCACCGCAGATCGGAGGCCGCAATCAGGATTTCCTGATGGTGAACTTCCCCGTGCTCGCCTTTGGCACCATCCCCAAGTACAAGACACTGCTGGGCGTGCTGGAGAAGAACGCACACGCGCCGGACATCTTCCAGCGGATCGTCGCCGGGCTCGCACGCGGTACCAAGGAAGCAGTCGAAGCGCTGGGCGGGACGCCCGGTGCGACGCTCGAGGGCCTGGGGCGCGACAACCACAACCCGCTGGGAGAGTCCTACCACACGCAGGGCGCCCTGCGTTTCGGCGACTACGTGGCCAAGCTTTCGCTGGTGCCAGCGTCCAACGATGTGCGCGCACTGACCGGGGTGGCCGTGGAGGATGTCGGCTTCTCGACGATGCGGGATGTGATCGAGCAGCATTTCGCGCGTCATGGCGCCGAGTACACGCTGCGGGCGCAGTTGTGCACCGACGTAGCGAAGATGCCTGTGGAGGATGCAGCCGTGCGCTGGGACGAGGATGCCTCGCCGCACATGCCGCTTGCGACGCTGCGCTTTGCCCCGCAGGCGCCCTATACGCCCGCACGCCGGGTCTACGGCGACGACGTGTTGTCGTTCAATCCCTGGAATGGCGTGCAGGCCCATCGTCCGTTGGGCGGGATCATGCGCATCCGCCGCGCCGCGTATGAGCGTTCCAGCAGTTTCCGCCATGCCATGAACACCCAACCGCGGGTCGAGCCGGAGCATCTGGCCGATATCCCGGATTGAGCCTTCCCACGACAAGGACCCCCGATGACCACGTCGAATGATCCACGCCTCGCCGATGAGACCAAGCCGGAGGAGATCCGGCGCCGTGCTGGCGAACTGGCGCAGGACTTGCCAAAGCTTGCCAGGATCGCGCTCGAAGCCTTGATCAAGCAACACAACGATGCCTACAAGGGCAGCTCCCAAAGCGCCGGTCGCGCCGGTCGGCAGTCGGGAAATGTCTCCGAGTTGTCGGCCATCGCCACGCTCAAGCCCGGTGGCGCGGATCGGCTCAAGCGCATCTTCGGCCTGACCGGGGGCAATTTCGACGGCGCGCAACGCGTGTCCACGCTTCATGACATGCGGTTTGTGTTGTTCGATGACGACACGCGGATCCTGTTCGCCACGGCCTACGATGGTGACTGGGATACCTACATCAACGATTTCGCCACCAAGATTCCAGGCTTGATGGACCTGTTGTTCGCCAACGTGGAGGGCTGGCCTGGCATCGACAGTCCGCAGGTCAAGGATTTCATCGCCGATCACCAGATCGACGCGGCCGGTTGGTTTGTCGCCAATCCCCAGGTCACGGTAGTGGACGTGCGCCGTTACCAACGCATGGACAAGGCGTTGCAGGCCTTCTTGGATACGATGTCCGAAAATACGCAGATGGATGCGACCACGCGTGCAGCGCTGGAGACGCTGGAGCAGGCCATCTCCGTCCCGCAGGGGGTGGATTACTGACATGGGCCTGCTCGCTGACCTTGCTGCCCGTTTCCGTCGTGACCGGGTGACCCTGAACCTCGATGACATCCAGGCGCTCATCCTGCGATCGCGTCCTGAGCCTTACGTCGGGATTCATGCTTTGCTGCACGTGGAACAGGCGGCCGGTGGGCGCGATCTGCTGCGCCGGCTCGCCCCGCATGTCCCCACTGCTTCCGGCTGGACCGAGGAGCTTGATACCTGGATCGGCGTGGCCATCAGTCACGAAGGGCTCAAGGCGCTTGGATTGCCGCCGTCCTCGCTGGAGAGCTTCCCCCTGTCGTTCCGGCAGGGAATGGCAGCACGCGCCGAACAGCTGCGTGACTTCGGGGAAAACGCGCCAGAGACTTGGGAGGAAGTGTTCACACCGGGCAATTGCCATATCGCCCTGACCATCTATGCGCGCGATGAAGTACATCTGGATGTTGCGGTGGACAAAGCCATGGGCGAGCTAAATGCCTGCAGTGGCGTGACCTTGCTGGCAACGCACCGTTTCGGCGCCGACGCCGATGCCCAGAATCCATTCGGCTTCCGCGATTCGATTTCGCAGCCAACAGTGGCTGGCGCTGGCGTGGAACCACAGCCCGGGCAGCAGCGTGCGATCGCTGCGGGAGAGTTCATCCTTGGGGAAAACAGCGAAGCCGGTGCGCCGTTGCGCATGCCCCAGCCGGACGTATTGGGGCGCAACGGCTCGTTCGTGGTGATGCGCAAGTACGAAAGCCGGGTGGGTGCGTTCAACGATTTCATGCGCATACATGCAGGCGAGGACAAGCAGGCCCAGCATGCTCTTGCCGCGAAGATGTTCGGACGCTGGCGCTCCGGCGCGCCGCTACCGCTAGCGCCGGAACGAGACGATCCCGAGCTCGGCGCCGACCCGCAACGCAACAACGATTTCGACTACCAGCATGATGCCCTTGGTCGGATGTGCCCGCATTCGGCACATATGCGCCGCCTCAATCCGCGGGGGAGCCAGCTGACGATCCTCAGCGACGAGCACATTCATCGCATCATTCGGCGTTCGTCCACGTTTGGACCAAAGTGGAGCGATGACGTGACCGGCACCGACGATGCCAAGGCGGATCGCGGGATCTTCTTCATCTTCATCAGCGCCCGGGCCTACGACACGATCGAATTCCTGCAGCAGGAATGGATCAATCGCGGCAACTTCATCGACCTGGGTTCTGAACGCGACCCGATCGTCGGCCTGCACGAGGAGCCCGGCAGCTTCACGATTCCCCAGTCGCCAGTGCGTCGACGCGTGGCCGATGTGAGTACCTTCAATCGCCTGCGCGGCGGCGAGTACATGTTCATGCCGTCATTGAGCGCGCTGCGCTGGATCGGCGAGGGGAAGTTCGATTGAGCCGGCGCGGGCGCGCTGGGCGCTATGCGTGCTCGCGGGCCCTGCACTGAGAGGCCACCGTGCCCAGGCGGCACGGTGGCCTAAGCCTTGCGCCACGTCCACGCGAGCGGACAAGCCTGCACGTTCCAGGTGCTGGTTGATCGTACTGGCCACTTTTGCGCGAACTTCCTCCACCGCCCCGGTTTTGCGATCGTCCAGTTCACGGGTTTTCGCGCCCAGCCCGGTGGGCTCCATCCGCCGGGTAGTGGCGAGGATGTGCACGTGGTGGTTGCGCTCGTCGGCGTTCTTGTCCGGGGCGTGGATGGCGAACATGGCCGCAAAGCCGAACCGCTCCACCAGGTTGGCGGTGAGGTCGCGGGCCAGCTCGGCGCGTTGCGCGTCGGTCAGTTCGTGCGGCAGCGATACGAGGAACTCCCGTGCCACCACGCTGTTCTTGCGCGTCTCGGCGGCTTCGGCCGCGTTCCAGAGTTGGGCCGGGTCTTGGGCCCACTCGGGGGAACCGGCCGGGGCCAGAATGCCCGAGGCCACCACGCCTTGCTTGCGGGTGTAATCGTGACGCTCGCCGGTGCGCAGGTCGGCAAGGTCCAGGCCCGCGCGATACGCCGCGCCGGCCACGGCGCTGGCGCCTTGGCTACGACTGACGGTTTTGATTTCGCAACGGTAAATGGCCACGGGATCCCCAGATGAAAACAGCCCGCCAGTCCCCGTTTACGGGGGCGTCCGGCGGAAGGGGCAGCGAATGCCGAAGGCGTTCGCGGGGTGTCGGGGGCGAAGCCCCTGACCGCGGGCAAACTCCGAAGGAGTTTGCATAACCGCGCTCTTGTTGTTTTCTTCGGGCGCTTCGCACCCTCTGAAAACCCTTTGAGAACCGGGCTGCTCGCTGTGCTCGCTTGCCCCTGCAATCAGGGTCCCATGCACGCAAAAACTGTCAACTTTTTAGCCAAAAGCAAAAGCCGTGCTCGCTGCTCGCTCGCGCCAGGCATTGGGGCGGTGCCCCCTTGCCTTCGGCCTGTTTTCTGGTTGCATTGGTTATCAGGGCTATTTTTGAGCGTGTCGTGGTAGATGTTGAGAAGCAAAAACTAAAACTCTCCAAACTGCTGGAGGTGGCTGCAAAGGAGCAAGCCAAACTCTTGCTGGCGGAGAAGCAACAGAAAGCACGGGAGGCCCGTCAGGTCGCCCGGGAGAAAGCCAAGGAGCGTGCCAAGCTGTTCCGCTCGGCCGATGCACACCGAAAAATCGTGCTGGGCGGGCTGACGATTGCCGCCGAAGCCGATGGCTGGGACCCGGCCGAAATCGTCGGGGCGCTGCTCGTGATTGGCGAGCGGATGGCCACGCACCCGAACGTGCGGGGCCAGCTCCGCGAAAAGGGTATTCAGCATCTGGAGGCGCGGGCGGCAGCCCGTGAAGGGGCGCGGTCATGAATCGCCCCAAGACCCCCGACCCGTTGTTGGCCCGACAGATGGAAGCCCTGCGCGCCCAGTTCCTGGCCAATGCGCTGGGCCTGCCGCTGCCGTATTTCTACGCCACGTCGGATTTTCTGGCAGAGGTGAGTTGCTGGTGTCTAAGCTGCCCGATGAGCGCCAGCAGGAAGCGATGGCCGCGTTGAAGGCCATCGCTGGAAAGGTTTAAGCCCGTTCCTTGGTTCGGTTGCTGGGCTTGCTGTCAGGCAGCTCAGTCAACAGGGGGCGCAAGGCGTCCAAGTTGAGCGCATAGGCCAGCACCGACAGGCCGGGAGACTTGCCGGCACCGTGCAGTTTCTCGGCGGCGGTGAATTCCCGGCTGTAAGTCGCATGGTGTTCGTCGTCCAGTTCGTGGCCGACGATTTGGGCCCTCATTTCCGAGGCGACGCCAGCGGTCTGCATCTCCTGGATGACGCTCTTGCGCAGACTGTGGAAGCCGCGTTTGGCTTTCGGCCAATCGGCAGACAGCTTGCCCATGTAGTAGCCGAACGCTTTGGAAATCCAGTTACCGGGCCCGTTCTTGGCGTTGGTGGCGGCTTGCGGGAACAAGCGGGTATCGCCACGGTCCCGCAGCCGCTGCACGTAGTTGAGGAAGCCTAGCGCCAGCAGGTCGGCGTGGATGGGCACCACCCGTTTGGAGACATCGCTTTTAAGCCGCTGGTTCTCGCCTTCGTCGGTCACGTGGAGGACGGGCACGCCGTCGGCCTCTGCCACGTCCGTCAGCAGTAGTTGCCCGACTTCGCCGGCCCGGCCGCCGGTGTAAAGGCCCAGCAGGGCGGCCCAGCGTGTGCCGGGGGAAAGCCTGGCGACCTGCTCGGGCGCGTAGAGAGTGTGGATCTGGGGCAGGGTGAAGGCCTTGAAGCCCAGCTTTTTCCGCTGGCGCTTTTCCTTGGCCGTGTAACGCACGTGACCCTTGGCCGGGTTGTCCACGGTCGGGAAGTGGCCGGATTTGGTGGCCCAATCGAAGAAGCCGCCCGCACCGCCCAGGTAGGACTGTTTGTTGTAGATGGAGGGCGTGCTGTTGCCCTTGTCGCGCAAGTGTTGATAGAAGCGCGCCATGTCAGGCCGGCCGATGGTGTGCACCTGGTGGTTGCTGCCGATGTAGTCCACCAGCATGTTGATGGCCGTGCCCTTGATGGTCAGGGTCTTGGGGCTGGTGAACGCCTCAAGGCTTTTCAGCCATGCGTCGCGCGCCTTGCCCATGGAAATGGCTTCGGCCACAGTAGCGGCCGGAGCCGTTGGCGCAGGTGCAGCAGGTGCCGGAGAGGGGGCAGGGGGCTCGTAGCCGTCCAGCATGGCCATGAGCGGGTCCTTTTCATACATCGCTGCCAGTTCGGCATTGCGACCGCGTGGGGCCGTGGCTTGGCGGTAAAGCCGGACGTCGTCGTCGTTGTCCAGTTGCCAGCGCTCGACGATGGAGCCATCGGCGCGTTGCGTGCGTTCCAGCGTGAGTTCCGGCAGACGGCTTTTGCTCAAGCGTGCAATCAACGCGTCCACGTCGTCCTTGCTCATCCCTGTGTCCTGTATGGCGGTGAAAGCCGCAGCATAGCGGGCGGACAGCTCCAACGCGGCCAACCGTGCGGCCAGCAGGTCAGCGCCCAGCGAACGCTTGAGGAAAGCGCGTCCAACCCTTTCACGCAATGCAGAGGGAACGCGGATGCGGAAGAGGTAACGGCCTGACGCGGCCTGCGTAAGGTAGTGAGGAAGTGCCATCGGAGTTGTGCCCCGATTTGTGCCCTGCCCGCGATCTTTTAGCCAACAAAAAACCCCTGTAAAAACAGGGGCTTATGTAATGCTGGCGGAGAGAAGAACTGCTCGGGCGATGCCCAACGGGGCCCAGCCGATCTCAACCTTTGAAAATTCTAGCACGCGGTTCAGCAACTTAGCTACAGCTGCGTACCAATCGACCCCAACGACACCTAAAGGAAGCAAACATCAAATGGCATACTCGATGGCATACCGGAAACAGGGGGGCCGAGGAAGGACATGGGATTGATCACGGATGCAAAGGCTCGCAGCCTGAGCCCTGGCGGTCAGGCTGTCCCGCACGGAGGCATAACTGGCCTGACGCTGCATCCGTCGCCCTCACAGAAGGGGCAGGGTAAGTGGGTGCTGCGCTACGTCAGTCCTGCCACGGGCAAGCGACGCAACGCCGGCTTGGGTGCCTACCCCGAAGTTGGGATTGCTCTGGTGGGTAAACTGGCGCGAGAAATGCGCGAGCAGATCGCGAGTGGGCAGGATCCGTTGGAGGTTAAGGCGGCTGACCACGCTAAGCCGAAGACACCGACCTTTCAGGAAGCAGCGGAGCTACTCCACGCGGAACTAAAGCCCGGGTGGAAGAATCCCAAGCACGCACAGCAGTGGCTTAATACGCTGACTGAGTACGCGTTTCCACGGATTGGCTCCCTTCCCATCGACCAGTTGCAACCGCGGCACGTTGCGGATGTCCTCCGCCCCATCTGGCTCGACAAGGCAGAGACGGCAAGTCGCGTGAAGCAACGGCTACACGCGGTAATGGCGTGGGGTTGGGCGCACGGATTTAACCAAGCCAACCCGGTCGATGTCGTAACACATCTGCTTCCGCTGCAGCCGGGAAAGTCTGTCCGGCAGGAGCATCAGCCAGCAATGCCCTGGGCGAAGCTTCCATCGTTCGTGAAAGCAGAACTTGCAGGAGCTGGCGAGTACGAAGTCACGCGAAATGCTTTGCTGTTCCTGATCCTGAATGCCAGTCGTTCCGGCGAGGTGCGCGGGATGACGTGGGCGGAAGTGAACCTTCGCGCGAAGCTGTGGACGATTCCTGCTGCTCGCATGAAGGCCAAACAGCCTCATCGAGTGCCATTGTCGGAACAGTCCGTCAAGCTGCTCAGGCGCCAGGAAGGCCATCACGACGAACTTGTCTTTCCCTCTGTGCAGGCTCGTTCGGTCATGTCGGACATGACGCTCACAGCCTTGTTGCGGAGAGCGAACGCACCGAGCGACACGCCTGGGCGTATTGCGACCGCCCACGGCTTCCGCTCGAGCTTCCGCGACTGGTGCAGCGAGCAAGGCTATGCCCGTGACCTGGCAGAGCGGGCGTTGGCGCATACGGTCAAGGACAAGGTCGAGGCCGCCTACCACCGCACAGATCTCTTGGAGCAACGTCGTCCGATGATGCAGGCCTGGGCCGACTTTGTTCACCCACCTGCAAAGAAGCCCAAGAAGGATGCCTCGCCGCATGACGCCTGAATCGCCAGCCATTCGAGTCCGGCCCTTAGCCAGCATGCTTGACGGGAACGACCCTGTTGAGTTCGTTCACAGGCTCCTTGAGGCTGGATACGACAGGTTCTACGTCAAGGTCCCGAAGGGATTTCGGGTCAGCCTTCTCTCCATTGACCCCTTTCCTCCTGGGTACCAGCTTCTGTGGCCCCAGAAGTCAACCCAAGGTCCCGTGCGGGCTGATGGCAATCAGGCCCAGATACGGTATTTGCAGCTCGATACATCGCAGTTGCGTGACGTTCTCGAATATCCCCCCATCGCATTGCACCAATTCAGTGCGGGAGGTCTGGAATCCGCGTTGACGCACGATGGCATTCCCTCAATCGATTTCAAGTATCGAAAGGGTTTGCTGGGTTTCCTCTTGCCCACCGAGCGGGCCATCGCCGACAAGGTGCCAACCGAGTTTGATGCCAGCTCGGGTGCTCCTGTGGTCGTGAAGACGTTGAATCGCATCAGAAGCCAGTATTCGTACATTCTTCACGGGGTCAGTTTCAAGGATGTTTTCGTTGAGGCGCCCGCACTTAGTGACGCCTTGGAAAGCACGCCGACTGCTAAGGATGTGCTTGTGCCAGCCTGTGGAGATGCGCCGGATGACCCCTATGGGCTGAAAGATTCGTCGTCATTGGTATACGAGATCCTCCGCAAAGCCTATCGAAATCGAGGGAGGGCGCGCAGTGAGATCGATGCGCCATCGCTTGCGGCAGAATTTCGAGAGTTGAATGCCGGCTACAAGAAGAATCCCAAGCCTTTCAACGACGGTCGGCATGAGCTCGCGGCGACGCTCGCCAACCCCGGCTACAACTATTCGTCCGAGGGCCTTGGGGAGATTGATCTTCCCGAAGAGGCCGTAGAGGTTCCGGCGGATACATTCCTCGATCAGGATTTCATCAATCATAAGCTCAGAAAACTCCTATATGCCGCCTGCCGTTGGAGTGGTGCTAAGGAACCAGGACTCGGCGGCGATCGGGAAAAATTGGTGGATCTCTTGGTTGGTCTTGGCTTCTTTGACCGGGAAGACAGTGATCAGGTGCAGTCGTTGGTTTACTTCATCACCGGTGAAAAGTACCGGCGCAACAAGCACAAGAGCGACTTTAGGCACATCCGCAGCGATCGAGGGTGACGCCAAGCCGGGGATGGGTAACGCGCACACCCGGTCATTTTCCATTTCGCCAAGACTTTGGGAGACGCGTGTGTGCCAGCAAGGGGATGAACAATCATGAGCACGCTGGCCGACCAGCTGAAGACATTGGGCTTACAGCCGACCGAGCGAGAGGTTGTGGACACTAGGAAGACCAATTCCAAGACCGGTGGTCGGCCGCTAGGATCTGGTAAGAAGCCACAATCTGATGAGGGAATGCTCTTCTTGAAGCTGCCACGCTTCGGAACTGTGGCCAGGCTCGACGAAGAACGGGGCTTCGGCTTCATCTCTGGTGGCGCGCGCGAGGACGTGTTCTTCCACTTCAGGGGATATCCGGGCCGGCTACCTGACGGAAGAAAGCTTCCCCCTGTGGGATCGCAGGTGCTTTTCATTACGGGCAGCGACCCACGGCGTCCACACGAGCCCAAGAAGGGTGCAGTCTTGTGGGCGCCCGTCGAAATCTCTTCAGCTTCGCTAGGGAATGCGCCCACGGATCAGACATCTGTGGACGCTTTGCGGCGCAAGCGCCTAGGTGAGTTGCCGCGGGATGCGCTGTGGGGCCTGTTTGAAACAGCGTGGTACGCGAAGCCGTGGGGTGGAAATGCGCCGGCACCCACCGACCTGGAAGACGAGGTACTGGGACAGGTCGTCTGCGAACGTCTGGCCGAGATGTCGCCGGCTGATCTGGAAGCACATCAGGTCAGTAGCCGGCTGGCGAAGTCGCACTACCAGTTTGCTGCCTGCCTGTCGCCCGGTAGCCCCGCTTGCGCGTTCACGCGGATGCTGGAAGTGTTCGAGCCAGCACAGCTGGCCGTGCTGGGGACACCAGACCCCTCGTGGATTCAACGCCAGAGGCTTTCTCCGGACGCCCGCTCCCGCCTCCTTGAATGGCACCTGCTCAGCCGGGCCTTGTCGAAACCGCGTGGCAACTGGGAGTCCTGTTTCCCAGGAGCCGAGGCATCCGAGGTCGAGCTGGCAACGCGTTTCCTGGCCTACGACATCCCGCGGGATGCGTTCATCGATGCTTGGCTGGACAGGATCGTGCGTAACGGATTGCTGTCCGAAGTACAGGCTGAAGCGTGGGCGGACCGTAATCTCGATCTATCGGTTTCGCTGTTTCATCGACTTCCAGCCGCGCGCCAGGTTTCTCTGGTGTCAGGGTGGCGGAAGAATCCGGCAGGGCTGGACAAGCAACTCCAACAGGAACCATCACGTGCAAGGACGCTGCTTACCGCTGCGTCACTGGCGTTTGACCTGGAAACCGACGGTAAGCGCATCTGGGAAATCGGCTGCGCACGCAACGGACAGGCCAGCCTTCTTCACGATGAGCGTAGCGGGACCGACCTGGATGTGGCCATGGCCGACCTGGGGCAGCGAGTCCACGCTGCGCCATTGGTGGTAGGTCACAATGCCCTGGCATGGGACTGGCCGATTGTTGCCCGCTACATCGCGCCGACTTCGGTGCCATTGATCTGGGACACGTTGCTCATCGGGTACCTTCTGGAGCCGCAGGCGGCGTCGCACGCGCTCGGTGGGCGGCATCATGCGGACCGGGATGCACTTGACACTTTGCAGCTGTTCAAGCGACAGCTAGAGGGCCTGCCTGAAGATATTGCACGCAGGGTGTTGATCGGCGAGTTCACCGATTCTGCCCGACTGCTGGATGCGGTCATTGAGGCCCAGCGGGGCGTCCGCGATTTTGCCCGAGAGTTCCCGGGCTTCATGACCGCGGAGGGAAGCTCGCCTGCGAAGCTGGTCGTCGTGCCCGAGAGCAGGCTCGGGGAGATCGACTGGGTTCCGGGCGCGTCGGTGGTCTCGGCGGACCCCAGCGAAGGGCTGGCGGCCGAGTGGCGGGAAGTTGACGTTGCCTTGCTTAAGAAGGCCCTGCCGGCAGACGCCGCGTCCGACCCGGCTGCTCGGGTCCTGGTGGCTGTTGGGGAGCAGGCTGCCGCGCAGGGCATCGCGCTGCGGCGGAACATGATTCCGGTCTGGCTGCTTGAACGTGACGCCCGCCTGCGGTCGGCGGTCGACATGGCGTGCGTAGTGCCGAAGGCCGGTTCGGGCTGGCGTATCGCGTCGTTGCCCGCCAGCGTTGACTGGTGGGCCAGCAGGGATCCATCGTCCTGCGTGGTGACCGGGCTCAGCGATGATGTTCTCGTGCTCGATCGACGGAAGGTTGCGCAAAGCGATGTTGCGCAGATGCTGGGTGAAATGCCCGCAGCGCCATTCATGCGTATCGGTGAAACCGGATCTGCGTTGCGATGGTTGCTCGTCGACCGTGCCGCACACGTGCTCGACTCTCGAGGAGGTCTGGCTGCATTCACGACGCTCCCCGTCAGCGATGCGGCGATAGTTCGTGCCGAGGGCGCGCCGGTTCCGTCATGCCGTCCGAAGGTTGCAACGCGGCGCCATCACGTGTTGCATCCGCGGGCCGAGGACCAGGGCAGCTACTGGGCCGATGTGCTTCGTACGTTCAAAGAAGTGGCGACGTTTGGAGCGGGAACCGTTCCGATTCTCCTGATTGCGAGTACCCAAAGCGAGGCGCTGCGTGATCTATTGACAGTTGGGCTGGCGGAGATCGGGCTTGGTGAGGTGAAACCGGAACACCGCAGCCAACGTGAACACATGCTTCGCGCCTCGAGTGGTGGCCTCGCGCTGGTCGACGTGGTCGACCAGTGGCCCGTCTGGCAATCGCTTGCCCAGTCGGCAGGCGTGGTGCTGCAACCTGTGGTCGAGGCACTGCCGATCGAGGAGTGGCATGCCTGTGCGGAGACGCGCATTGCCGCGCAGGCAGGTTGTGATTCTGGGCAAAAGACCGAGAAGGCGGGCGGCGCCACCGTCGTTAGTGGCGCTGCTGTACTTGAGTCTGCGCCTGCCTTGTTGCGGGCCCGGTTGCATGGATGGATGGCCGATGTGGGGCTGTCAGCGTCGCAGCTCCCCACCATCCTTATTGATCCGCGCGTGGGCGACATGGCCAAGGGGCTGTCGAACTTGGCGGACTCGTTCCAGCTTGTGGAGACGCCATTCCTGGCTGAGCAGGCGCAACGGTTGGAGCTTGTGTTGTCGCCGTTCAAGCTGGTGCGAGAGGTGGCTCCTTCCGGCATCGAGGCTATGGAACGCTTCCTGGTGGCGAACTGGCAGCCTCGAAGCGGGGGCGGTGGGAATCGCGTCACCGGCTTCAAGCCGTCGCAGAAGATTGCGATGGAAGCCATCTGCGAACGCTCCGCTAATGTTCTCGTCTCGTTGCCGACGGGCGAGGGCAAGTCGGTGCTGTTTCAAGTTCCCGCGCTCTGCCGTGGCCTACGCAATAGACGGCTGACATTGGTCATCTCGCCGTTGAAGGCCTTGATGCGGGATCAGGTGGAGCGCCTGCGGGAGCAGGGTTTCTCCGAGTCAGTCGACTATCTGAGCGGTGATCGACCGCCCAGCGAGATCGCCGAAGTGATCCAGGGCGTACTCGATCATCGCATCGTGCTGCTGTATGTCGCGCCAGAGCGGACACGCAGCAGTGTTTTCCTCGATGTGCTTCACAAACGCATGCAAGCTGACAAAGGCTTGGAGCATGTAGTAGTGGATGAAACCCATTGCGTGAATCAGTGGGGATACGAGTTCAGGCCGGACTACTTTCATGCGCTGAATCTGTTGCTGCGCATGTGTCGTGCAATGGATTTGAGTGAGCCGACGCCTTTCCTGTTGCTGTCGGCAACGATCACCGCGTCCGACAGGGTCCGTTTGCAGGCCGTCATGTCCGGAGATTCCGGAGAGACGGGATCTCCACTGCCGCTCTTGGCAAGGCCGGACTCGTTCTCCAATCCATTGCGAACGCATATTGCCGTTGAGCCGCGTCGTGTGCGTGGCATGCTCAACGACCGGCGGAACTTTGACAAGGCACTGGCGGAGCGTCTGCCTCACATCGAAGAAGCCGTATCGGCGGCACGGCGCAACCGGGCGTCGACGGGTCAACGTAGTGCCGTCATAGTTTTTGTATCCAGCCGATACCACGCGGAGGTCGTGGCGCAGCGGCTTGCCCGGGCCACCAGCGGTCAGGTCGACTACTACCATGCGGGCTTGGATGCAGGCTCGCGGGAAGAGATCTACACGCGCTTTCTTGACGGTGACCTTGATGTCCTAGTGGCGACGAAGGCCTTCGGCATGGGCATGGATATTCCGGACATCCATTGGGTCGTGCACCTTGCACCGCCGGGATACATCGAGGACTACCTGCAGGAGGTTGGCCGGATCGGGCGCGGGGAGCGGGAGCGTAAGAATGCGCAGCTCGAAAAGCTTTCCGCCACGCTGCTATTCTCGGATCAGGACTTCGAGTCGATCCGGGGTTTGCGGGCGCGCAGCGCCCTATCCCTTCCAATCATCAGGGATCTCCACGAAAAGGTGTGCGAGCACGCATACCAGGTGGATGGCCAGCAGCTCGCGATCGTTCCTGCCGAGGGCTACGGCACGCCACAGAACCCCGTGGGGCAAAGTCCGGCCGCCAGACGCGCGGCCGCGACGCGAGTCAGAATGGGGCTGTACTGGCTCGAACGGGCCGAACGCGTCCGCCTGTGCGGTTCCGTCCCGGATCTGATTGAGGTGACTGCCTACCCGTCCTCGCTTGAGCGGATATCCCAGGAGGATGGTTTGGCTGCTGAAGTAGCCGGTTTGATTCTTAAAATTGGTTCGGTGGACACTTCGCTTGCAGGTGCATCCCTTGGAGGCGGCTCCGTTTTTGGCGCTTCTCCAACCCCGGCAGGACTTCTCGGCGGCACGATCGACGTGCTCGGACGGCTGTTTTCCAGCTTGTCCGACACGGTGGGCATGCTGTTCGATGGCTCGGCAAGAACTCCGGCGCGGTCGCTTCCAAGCCCACGTCCCGCACACGCCGGGTTGTCGAGCGGTGAGGCCGCCACGGCAAAGACGGTGATTCTCAATCTCTCCCAGATCAAGCTGCGCAGCAGTGCGATCAAGTCGATGGGAGATGTGCTGGCAGTCCTAGGCGACCTCGAAAAGCGTGGGGCTGTATCGCTGAATCGCGAGATTGACGTTGTTCCGCGCAAGCTTGCATCTGAGCCATCCACCAAGATCAGCGAGCTCTTCCAGTACGTCGATGGCGGAGTAGCCGAACTCATACGCCGGCTCGCGAAGAACGGACGAATCGAGTTCTATCCGTTTGAGATGGTCGAGGACGTAGAGGGGCCGCGGGTTGGCGATGACAAGCGCCGGATGTATGAAAGATTGTTCATTAACGGCTTCAGAAGCCTTGCGCGTGCATCCGGAGTCAAGCTTCGCCAACTGGTTCGGGCCGACGATAAAGTCATCTGGGAGGCAGTGCTTCCGCGGGCGTCATGGTCCAAAGCAGATTCCAGACGGCAACGTTACCTGCAGGGGGCGAAGTCCCTGTTCGCGGTCGTCGTCAACCAGAGATCGATCCCGATTTCGAAGATTGTGGATCAGCTACGTGCCGGAAGCCATGACGGCCGTTTCCGCGAATCTGACTTGAACAAGGTGACGGGGCTTCTGTCGGCAATGAGCCTTGTCAGCATTTCGCCGGAGTTGGTTCCGCTGTCACATGTCGTAGCGGTGTCCGATGCCAATGGCAGGCTTGAGGATCAGTCGGATATCTGGGACGAGCTCAGGCAGGTCAATGAACTTGCAGAGGCACGAAATCTGGCAATGGAGGTGTTCGCAAACGTGAACACCGATGCCCATCCGGCCTTCATAGAAGGGTATTTCGATACCGCGGATGGGCCTGCGATCAGGCACTTCCTTGATTCGCAACTCGGTGAAATAGTCAGCGAGGATCCGGACGGTCCCTCCACCTTGCTCTTAGAGATGCAGGAAAAACTCCGAGCCACGAAAGCGGTTGAGTTCTTCGAGAGATTCAGGGTCTCGGAGGAATCGGCGCAATGGGAGGTGGTCAAGGCACCGTTCGACCAGCACATCATGGTCAACGCGGGTCCAGGGGCTGGCAAGACCTTTGTCCTTGTAGGAAGAATCGCGCACTTGATCCGGGAGCAGAACATCGATCCCTCGCAAATCATCGTGCTTGCGTTCAACCGCGCAGTCGTCTTTGAGATCAGGCGACGGATTCGCGAGCTATTCAAGTCGCTGGGCTATGCAGCCTACGCAGGGCGCCTGCGTGTCTCGACCTTCCACTCCTTGGCCATGCGGACCCTGGCGCGGGAGGGGGTTGAGATTACTAGAAACAATATGCAAACCCTGCTGTCAGATTTTGCCAGTCGGCTGTCGAAAGATCCTTTGTTCGCCCAGAGGGTAGCCGGCGGCGCACGTTGTGTCCTTGTGGATGAATTCCAGGACGTGACGGATGACGTGTATCAGGTCATCAAAAACCTCCACGCCGGCAGCGGGTCCCGGGCAGGGGTCATGGTGATTGGTGATGACGACCAGGACATCCTGCGCTGGCAGCGGAAGAATGATGGTAGTGCTCATCAGTTTTCCGAGAAGTATTTTGATAAGTTTGCGAGTGATTTCGGGAGAGGCAGTTTCCAGGAGTTTCTGCTGGGCGTGAATTTCCGATCTGGCGAGAGCATCGTCGAGCGCAGCCAGCTGATGATCTCAGGGTTCTTCGAGCGCACGAGCCGCTCCCGGCGCCTGAAGACATCCCGGTTGAGACCACGCATGGGAGCGCCGGAAGGGGCGTGCCAGGCCATCGAGTGGAGCGGCCGAACGTGGGGCGAGGCGGTAGAAAGCACCGCATCGTTGCTGACGGAGCTGGCCGGCCGCGAATGCGAGTCGACTGCCGTGCTCTGTCGTTCGAATGCTGAGGTCGCTGAAGCGCACAGGCTGTTGAGCCAGGGGCAGCCGAGACTGAGGGTGCAAGGGGGCGCCAATCTGCGCGTAGCCGATCTACGGCACGTGGCGCTCTGGTTGGACCATCTTCGGGAGGCTGCTGCCAAAGGCGACGCCGCACTTTCAGAGGATTTGCGGCGAGAGATCTTCAACCGGACGGTGCAAGCTGGAGGTGTTCCGGAATACTCTAGGCCGGCTACGTCCGACGTCACGCTGGACGATCTGTGGGAGCTGTGCTGCCGCGAGCGTTCATTCCCCCATCTTTCCTCGCTCGTTCAGTTTGTCGATGAATTGAGAACCGATGAACTCGTGCGGTTGCTGGGGACGGTCGATGAAGCGTCAACGGCAGTAGTTTCGACACTGCACAAGGTGAAGGGGCTTGAGTTCGACAACGTAGTAATTCTGCCGTCGATGATTCAGTTCGGCGTTGCAGGGTGGGATCGACTGGGACCGGATCTCCAAGGCGATGCCGCGGAAGAGGCGCGGCTGCTGTATGTGGG
The DNA here is from genome assembly GCF_001807865.1 of Stenotrophomonas sp. HMSC10F06. Taxonomy (NCBI): domain Bacteria; kingdom Pseudomonadati; phylum Pseudomonadota; class Gammaproteobacteria; order Lysobacterales; family Lysobacteraceae; genus Stenotrophomonas; species Stenotrophomonas sp. HMSC10F06. The sequence goes on from NZ_KV791252.1 coordinate 27,704, forward strand.
AATGACCCGGGCCAAGAGGAATCTGACGTACTACCGCGGTGATCGCGAGCGGAGCTGGGGAAGGAAGGATCCTGTGCCGTATGACGGCCTGCGCACAGACGGCCAGGTGTTGATCGGTTCAATGGAGGATGTCTCGCTCGGTTGGGCCATGCAACGCAACGCATTCAACCCAACTCCGGATGAGTGTCAGCGCTATATCGAGACTGAGGTCGCGATAGGTGATCCAATCGTGCTTGGCGGCCGGGGGGGCGGTGCGTTCAAGTCCTTCATGCATCGAGGGAGTTCAGGACAATTGACACAGGTCGGCTTTCTTGCGAAGCAACATGCAGTCGGCGGACCGAATGCTTCGCTGAAAGTCAGTGCGGTCCTGCGGTTCCGGCCGGACTCAATCGACGAGACGCTGGCAGACTGTGTTCGTGATCGTGGCTGGGGGTACGTTGTGCTTGTTTCGGGGCGCCTCCGCTGAGGTTCGCTAGATTCCTAGCAGCGTAACCACGGCTCCTGCGTGCTCCCCGGGGCGTGTCAAGAGAAAGGGCCGGCAAGCCGGCCCTTCGTCTGGAAGCTAGATTTGAGGTCACTTTTTCAACAACTCTCGATCAATGGCTGAAGTGTCCAGGCCGCTGCTCCTGGGCGCGCCACGGCCGCTGTGACCCTTCGGCATGACTCCCTTGCGCAGGTTGCGGATCCCCTTCTTGCTCGCGGTGTCGGCGTCCTCCTCGCCTTCCTGGGACTTCGGCGGGCTGGGTTTGAGCTGCGTGGTTTCCTTGCACAGATACTCGATCGCCAGGCGCAAGCCGCGCAGCTTGTCCGTATCCGTCGGATGGATCAGACCCAGGCAGTTGAAACGGTACTGATCCGTCCGGGTGTAGCAGTTGAAATAGCTCGCCTTGTACTTCTTGCCTGTCTCGCCGACATCCACCCCATCCTCGTACTCCCCAAGGCCGCAGCGGCGGACCCAGTCCTCTCCGACCATGCGGGTCAGATTGGCAGCATCGCGATGCTTGTGCCCGTCTAGGACGATGAGGGCGTGGAAGTGGATGCCACGATCAATCCCGTCCTCGCGCTTGCTAATGTAGCCGAGGACGTCGGGAACGATTCGATTTTCGCGCAGGGCGCGCAGGAACCGCGCGTAATGGCCATCGGCTTCGCGCGTGTAGCCCCAGCCCTTGAACTCCGGTCGGAAGTACAGATCAACCCGCAGGATCAGCAGCTGAGAACGACGTTGGAACTGTGCCGCCAAGTAGTCGCAACAGCTGGCGATGTTTTTTTCTTCGTTGCGCATGTAATTGTCAACTTCGCTCTTGTAGGCCTGGCTACGGCATGCTTCGCGGATCGAATCGACCGCCACTTTAAGAATTTGACGCATTCGTGGATCGCTCAATACAGGATCTCCGTTTCGAGTGTGGGACCACAGCTCTTGGGCGTATTGATCGACTACTTTCAGTACGACGGTTAGGGGAGGATTGAAGCGGTGGTGCTTGTAGTACTCAGCACTGTCTTTGTTGTAGCTCTTGCAGACGTTGAAGATTGCCTTGCCGACCTTGCCTAGCCGATAGCGAGGCAGTCCTCGTAGATCGTAGGTGACTTGAATTGGCGGCTCATCGTTCAAGGCGATGTCGCCTACAAGTTTCTCTGCCCGGAGGAGCCAGTAGATAAACTGGTGCTCTTGCCCTATGAAAGAGTATCCGTGCCGTTGGGCTATCTTGCGTACGTAGAGATGATGATCACGTTCGACTGATGTGAGCAGCATAGTTTTGCTTTCGGGGGCGATGCTGAAGTTCAGCATCTGCTCTTTAGGTACATCAGAGTCGAGTGCGATCGTCTTGGTGTGTGATGAGGCATGATTGATCGTGCTCATGTCGATGGCTCTCAAAGATGTTCTTATTGCTTGGATAACAGATAAGGGCTAATAAAATAAATAAAGGATATAAACCGGAATTCGAGCAGGATCGATTTCCTATTGCTGCTGTGTAAAGTGAGAGGAAAATTCCGTCGAACCGGGTATTTTTTTGCTGACTCGCCGCGTCGACTTAGTGAGCTATTTACATGCGACGGAAATTCTCCATGCGGCTTTCCAGCCACTCGTCGATGACGTACTCGATCCATCCCTTAGCGGAACTGCGCGAGCCGCCAGCACCCAATGGGACGGGTCGAGGAAACGTCTCGTCGTGCCAGCGGCTCGACGGGTTCAGGCGGTTATCGATGGTGCTCTCGGAGCACGAGAGCTTCTTCGCCAGGTCCTTCTTGCGCAGGACTCGCATGGAACGCGTCAGTGTGGGCGTGGGGCCCTCGGTACCGACGTTCGGCGAATTGGTCGTGTGGGTTGTACAGTTGTAGTGAATGCTCATAACGCGGTCTCGGTGCAGCGACAGGCCCCTTGCCTGCCTGCGGCCACAATGCCCGTTCGCTGAGCCGATTAATAAGGAGCGGAAAGCTGAGATCGGCGAGAAAAAAGCTGGGGAAAATTGATCGCTGCGCGGGCATCGGACCGACGCTTGTTGCCGAGCGCGGGCGATCTAGTAGCCAGGACCTGGTAAGGAATCAACTTGACGACCCAATCCGGCCCAAGTGACGGTGGTTCCGCGCTGAAGGTGCTGGACTGTCGTAGCCGGGCCAGCAGTAGGCTCGGGTTATTGACCTCACCGGTTCTGGTGGCAGAACGGCCCAGTGCCGGGGGTGTCTGGATCGTGGCTTGCTGTACGGCCTCACTCTGTCCGGGTGATTTCCACCAAAGTGGCTTCTCCAAAGGTGATGCCCATGGCGGGGGGGGGGGGGGAATCCCCCCC
>NZ_KV791253.1:0-45941 GCF_001807865.1 Stenotrophomonas sp. HMSC10F06
GCGCTGGCGCTGGCGCGGCGTGCGGTGGCCACGTCCTGGCGGCGGCTGGCCGCCGCCACCGCAGCCGCCGGCACCGCAGCCACGGCGAGTGCCTGTCCGGCGGCAGAGGCTTCGGTAACCGGTGCGGCCGGCAGTTCGGCCTGGCTGGCGATGATGGTGGTCGGCGCCTCCAGCGGGGCCTGGGCGGGCAGCTGTTCGCGCGTCATGAACATCGCCACCGCGGCCACGGAGGCAGCCAACGCCGCGCCACCGCCCCAGCGTCGCCAGCTGCCGCGCCGTTGCGCCTGCTCCGGGCCACGCTCCACCCTGGCCTGCATCGCCGGGGCGGGCTCTACGGCCACGGACGCGCGCACACGCTCGGCGAAATCGACCGGGGCCGGTGCGCAGGCCTGCCCGCGCAGCACATCGCCCAGCACCTGCCAGCGTTCGTTGCAGCTGGACAAGGCCTCATCGTGTTCCAGCCGACGCAGCATGAAGCGCGCTTCATCGGCCGACAGTTCACCATCGATCAGCGAGGACAGCTGCTGACGGTAATGGGCGTCGAATTTATCGGGGGACGCGCCCCGGGAAGCATCATTGGACATATCGTGGCTCATGCGCGGCTCTTCTCGCGGGTGGCGCTGCCCACATCGAGCAGCGGCCGAAGTTCAGTGTCGATCGCCTCGCGGGCACGGAAAATCCGCGACCGCACGGTGCCGATCGGGCACCCCATCTTCTGCGCGATTTCGTCGTAGCTCAGGCCCTCCACCTCGCGCATGGTGATGGCTGACCGCAGTTCTTCAGGCAGCGCGGACACTGCCTTCATCACCGTCTGTTCCAGTTCCTGCCGCATCAACTCGCGTTCGGGCGTGTCGGTGTCGCGCAGGCGGGTGCCGCTGTCGTACTGCTCGGCGTCCCCGATTTCGATGTCATCGGTGGGCGGGCGGCGGTTGTGCGCGGCGAGATGGTTCTTGGCAGTGTTCACGGCAATCCTGTGCAGCCAGGTATAGAACTGGGCGTCGCCGCGGAAACTGCCGATCGCGCGGTACGCGCGGACGAACGTGTCCTGGGCGACGTCCTGACATTCACTCCAGTCCGCGATGTAGCGCCCGATCAGCGCGATGACCCGATGCTGGTACTTGCGCACCAGGACATCGAACGCCGCGCTCTCGCCACGCTGCACACGTCGGACCAGCTCCAGGTCCAGCTCCTGTGGTGTTTCAACCTCGGCCATGGGGGGCCGCACTCCTGTCAGCCCAACCGACGTCGGGCAATGAGACTGCCAATCCCGGGAAAAGTTCAGCGCTCGATCACACAGCGCCGCACCAGCTTTTAACCACCGTTCCGTTAAGGTTTCCGATCCAGGCAATGAATCGACGGTATCTCTCCCCAGCTATAGGGATTTGACGGGGAGGAAACAACCTCTGGATCATAGCCCCCTTCTCCATACACAACCGGATGGAACGTTCCCATGCTCTCAGGCTTCGATGGGCTCCGCTTCTCGCATTGGCACCCGCAGATCCGTGACGATGGCGTCGTGGTGCTCAGCCTCGACCGCCAGGACAGCAGCGTCAACGCCATGTCGCAGGACGTGCTGCTCGAACTGGGCGACCTGATCGAGCGGATCGCGATGGACCCGCCCAAGGCGGTGGTGATCCAGTCGATCAAGGCGGCCGGCTTCATTGCCGGGGCGGACCTGAAGGAATTCCAGGCGTTCGACCGCCGCGGCACCGTCAATGACGCGATCCGCCGTGGCCAGAGCACCTACCAGAAGCTGGCCGAACTGCCCTGCCCGACCGTGGCGGCGATCCATGGGCATTGCCTGGGCGGCGGCACCGAGCTGGCGCTGGCCTGCCGTTACCGCGTGGCCTCCAATGATCCGTCCACCCGGATCGGCCTGCCGGAAACCCAGCTGGGCATCTTCCCGGGCTGGGGCGGCAGCTCGCGCCTGCCGCAGCTGGTCGGCGCGCCGGCGGCGATGGACATGATGCTGACCGGCCGCAATCTGTCGGCCTCGGCCGCGCGCAACATCGGCCTGGTCGACAAGGTCGTCGCGCCCGCCGTGCTGCTCGATACCGCGGTCTCGCTCGCACTGAAGGGCACCACCCGCCCGTTCAAGCAGCGCGCGACGGCGTGGATCACCAACACCTGGCTGGCGCGCAGGCTGCTCGCCCCGCAGATGGCCAAGCAGGTCGCCCGCAAGGCGCGCAAGGAGCACTACCCGGCGCCGTACGCGCTGATCAACACCTGGGCGCGCACCGGTGGCAGCCCGATCCAGACCCGCCTGGATGCCGAGCGCCGCGCGGTGGTCAAGCTGGCCGGCACGCCGACCGCACGCAACCTGATCCGCATCTTCTTCCTGACCGAACGCCTGAAGGCCCTGGGTGGCAAGGACCATGGCATCCAGCACGTGCACGTGGTCGGTGCCGGCGTGATGGGCGGTGACATCGCCGCGTGGTCGGCCTACAAGGGCTTCAACGTGACCCTGCAGGATCGCGAGCAGCGCTTCATCGATCCGGCCATGGAACGCGCGCAGGCGTTGTTCGCCAAGCGGGTGAAGGACGAGAGCAAGCGCCCGGCCGTGGCCGCGCGGTTGAAGGCCGATCTCGCGGGCGAGGGCGTGGCGCTGGCCGATCTGGTGATCGAAGCGATCATCGAAAATCCGGAAGCGAAGCGTGATCTGTACCAGTCGCTGGAGCCGAAGATGAAGGCCGATGCGCTGCTGACCACCAACACCTCCTCGATCCCGCTGGACGAACTGCGCGACCACATCCAGCGCCCGGCGCAGTTTGCCGGCCTGCATTACTTCAACCCGGTCGCGCAGATGCCGCTGGTGGAAATCATCCATCACGACGGCATGGCCCCGGAAACCGAGCGTCGCCTGGCCTCGTTCTGCAAGGCACTGGGCAAATTCCCGGTGCCGGTCGCCGGTACCCCTGGCTTCCTGGTCAACCGCGTGCTGTTCCCGTACATGCTCGAAGCCGCCACCGCCTATGCCGAAGGCGTGCCCGGGCCGGTGCTGGACAAGGCCGCGGTCAAGTTCGGCATGCCGATGGGCCCGATCGAACTGCTCGATACCGTCGGTCTGGACGTGGCCGCAGGCGTGGGCAAGGAACTGGCGCCCTTTCTGGGGCTGCAGGTGCCGGCTGCCCTGGCGACGGTGGAACAGGGCAAGCGCGGCAAGAAGGACGGGCAGGGCCTGTACAAGTGGGAGAACGGCCGGGCGCAGAAGCCGGACGTCCCCGCCAACTACGAGATCCCGGCCGATCTGGAAGACCGCCTGATCCTGCCGCTGCTCAACGAAGCGGTGGCCTGCCTGCACGACGGCGTGGTCGCCGATGCGGACCTGCTCGATGCCGGCGTGATCTTCGGCACCGGCTTCGCCCCGTTCCGCGGCGGCCCGATCCAGTACATCCGCGCCACCGGTGCCGATGTGCTGGTCGAACGCCTCAAGGTGCTGCAGCAGCGCTACGGCGATCGCTTCGCCCCGCGCCCGGGATGGGACTCGCCGGTACTGCGTGAGCCCGTGATCTGAGGCGCGATGATGTGATGTGACGACGCCACCGTGAGGTGGCGTTGTCGTTTGTGCTGCCATCCCTGTGCGACCAGAACAACCTGTTACCGATACAGGCCTCCCGCCCCCACACCCCGCATGCGATCCTCCCGCTCTGTCCCCGCCAGCGAGACCGCCCGCATGACGACCATCATCGCCCCCCGCATCCATGACATCGGTGGCCTGCAGGTACGCCGCGCCGTGCCGACCCTGCAGGCGCGCAGCGTGGGTCCGTTCGTCTTCGTCGACCAGATGGGCCCGGCCGTGCTCTCCCCCGGCACCGGCATCGACGTGCGCCCGCATCCGCATATCGGCCTGGCCACCGTCACCTTCCTGTGGTCCGGCGCCATCGGCCACCGCGACACGCTCGGCTCGGACCAGGTGATCCGCCCCGGCGACGTCAACTGGATGACCGCCGGCCGCGGCATCGCCCATTCCGAACGCACGCCCGCCGTCGAACGCGAGCACGACCATCCGCTGCACGGCATGCAGACCTGGCTCGCGCTGCCGAAGCAGTTTGAAGAGACCGATCCCGCGTTCTACCACCATGCCGCCGCCACCCTGCCCCAGCAGCGCCGCAAGGGGGCCTGGCTGCGTGTCATCGCCGGCCGCGCGTACGGCGAAGAATCGCCGGTCAAGGTCTTCGCCGATACCCTCAACGTTGCCATCGATCTGGATGCCGATGCGGAAATCGATCTCGATACCGGCCACGCCGAGCGCTCGCTCTACATCCTGGAAGGCCAGGCCCAGCTCGATGGCGTGGATGTTCCCGCCCAGCACCTGATCATTCCGGAGCCCGGTGCCCGCGGCCGCCTGCGCGCCAAGACCCCGATCAAGGCGATGCTGATGGGCGGCGAACCGCTGGATGGCCCGCGCCACCTGTGGTGGAACTTCGTGTCCAGCTCTACCGAGCGTATCGAGCAGGCCAAGCACGACTGGGAATCCGGGCGTTTCGGCACCATCCCCGGCGACGACAAAGAGTTCATTCCGCTGCCCACGTACTGACCCGCGCACCGCCATCGACCGTTCGTCGGGTATTGACGCCATCGTCACCCCGATGAACCCCGATTCAGCTACGTTGCGCCTGCCCACCCCGGGCATACACGTGGAGCACGTCGATGAGCATGGGCAAACGTCTGGCCGCCGAGTTCCTGGGCACGTTCTGGTTGGTATTGGGTGGGTGTGGCAGCGCCGTGCTGGCCGCCACGTTCGGCGGCGATGGCAATCCGCTGGGGATCGGCTTTCTGGGCGTCGCGCTGGCCTTCGGCCTGACCGTGCTGACCGGCGCCTATGCGTTCGGTCACGTGTCCGGCGCGCACTTCAATCCGGCGGTCAGTGTCGGCCTGTGGGCTGGCGGCCGCTTCCCCGCGCGCGAGCTGCTTCCCTACATCGTGGCGCAGGTGCTGGGCGGCGCATTGGCCGGCTTCATCCTGCTGCAGATCGCCTCCGGCGCGCCCGGTTTCCAGATCGATGGCAGCCAGGCCGGCGCATTCGCCAGCAACGGCTATGGCGCACTTTCGCCGGGGGGCTACAGCGTCGCCGCCGCCGCCCTCTGCGAAGTGGTGCTCACCGCGTTCTTCCTGATCGTGATCATGGGCTCCACCCACGGCAACGCACCGGCCGGCTTCGCCCCGATCGCCATCGGCCTGGCCTTGACCCTGATTCACCTGATCAGCATTCCGGTGACCAACACCTCGGTCAATCCGGCGCGCTCCACTGCCGTGGCCCTGTTCGCCGGCAGCGGCGCGCTCAGCCAGCTCTGGTTGTTCTGGCTGGCTCCGCTGCTGGGCGGGCTGATCGGCGGCACTCTCTACAAGTGGATGGGCACCGCGCCGCGCTGATGCTCAGGGCCGGGCGGGCAACCCCCGCCCGGCCGCTGACAAAGGAATCAACTGAAACCGTTATTTGTACACTGAGTCACATTCCGTTAAGGTCCGGATCACTCGTCCGACACTGACGGCAGCGAGTCATCCGGTACGCGCGCGGGGAATGCGCCACCACGGCCAAGGGTGTCGACGGCCACCGGAATGCCTGTCAGCGGCGGACGCGATCATCGACCTTGGGGGAATGCATGAACGTCCTGCGCGCTGTTGTGTGTGTGTGTCTGCTGGTGTCTGCCGGCGCCGTCGCGGCGCAAGCGACCAGCGAATGTCCGTCCCTGCCCGCCAGCAGCGGCCTGAACTGGCAGCAACTGGCCCAGCGGGACCTGATCCTGTGCAGGGCCAGCACCGCCGATGGGCGTGAAGTGCTCAGCCTGACCTTGAGCGCACGCAATCCGGAGCTGCCGTTGAACCGTGCGCTGCGCCAGGAAAAAGGCAGCTTCGCCGGTGAAACCCTGTACTGGTACCAGCCCGACCTGGGCGGCCAGAAGCCGCCGGGGTATGAAACCCGCCGCATCACCGTGGTCAAGTTCGACAGGAACCGCTTTGCCCAGATCGCGCTGTATGCCGGTGACGCCAGCGAACTCGGCTCGCTGCAATTGTTGGCGCAGGGCATGAGCCTGACGCCCTCGGCCGTCGCCGCCGGGCGCTGAGCACGAGGCCGGGACGGTGCACCGCACTCATCCCGCCATTCACGGTAACGCCGGCCGCTGGCCGGCGCCTCCCACACCGTCAGGTGTCCTGCGTTTGTCGGCCAGCGAGCGGTGCCAACGCCCCTCAGAAGCGGCCTTCCTGGAAATCCACGAAGGCCTGCATCAGCTCCTGCTTGGTGTTCATCACGAACGGCCCATGCCGCATGACCGGCTCGCGCAGCGGCCGGCCCGCCACCAGGATCAGGCGCGCCCCGGTTTCACCGGCACGCAGGACCAGCTGCTCGCCGCCGCCCAGCACCGCCATTTCCTGGCGGGCTACCGGACGCGCATCGTCGCCTTCGCCGATCTCCAGCCCGCCTTCGAACACATAGGCGAACGCGTTATGGCCATCGGGCAGCGCGTAGCTCCAGCCCGCGCCGGCATCCAGCGTGATGTCCAGGTACACCGGATCGGTGGCCGGCTGCACGATCGGCCCGACCGTGTCGCCCACCTGGCCGGCGATGACCTTCACCTGCACGCCCCCGGCCGGTGCCGTCACCGGAATATGGTCCGGCGCGAACTCCTGGTACTTGGGCTCGGTCATCTTCTCGCGCGCGGGCAGGTTCACCCACAGCTGGAAGCCGCGCATCTGCCCCGATTCCTGCTCGGGCATCTCCGAGTGGATCAGGCCGCGGCCGGCGGTCATCCACTGCACGCTGCCCGGCGTGAGCAGGCCCTCGTTGCCATGGTTGTCCTTGTGCCGCATGCGGCCATCGAGCATGTAGGTGACGGTCTCGAACCCACGATGCGGATGGCTGGGGAAGCCGGCGATGTAGTCCTCGGCGCGGTCCGTGCCGAATTCATCCAGCAGCAGGAACGGGTCCAGGTCGGGCAGCGAGGGGCCGCCGATCACGCGCGTCAGGCGCACGCCGGCGCCATCGGAGGTGGCCATGCCACGGATGGTGCGCAGCACGCGCACCGGGGTTGGGCTGCTCATGATGACTCCAGGATCGGTGAACTGCCTACAAGATGGGCGCGCCGGCCCTGCCGGCCAACCGCCACGCCCGCAACCGATTGTTCCAAGCGTGGTGTTCCGATGGCGTGCACGGGCACGCACCGCGCCCACCCTACGACCAAAGTACTAGCGGCAAGCCCCCGCCATTGCATTGACCCCGTCAGTGCCAAGGCGGACTCTTACGACGATCTCCAGGGAGACGCAATCTCATGAAAGGTTTTTCGAAACTGGGTTGGGCAGTCATCGCACTGCTCGGCGCCTTCTGTCTAGGCACCGTCGCACTGCGCCGCGGTGAACCCATCAATGCGCTGTGGATCGTCGTCGCTGCGGTCTCCATCTATCTCATCGCCTATCGCTTCTACAGCCTGTTCATCGCCGACAAGGTGATGCAGCTCGATCCGACCCGGGCCACGCCCGCGGTGATCAACAACGACGGTCTGGATTACGTTCCGACCAACAAGCACGTACTGTTCGGCCACCACTTCGCCGCCATCGCCGGTGCAGGCCCGCTGGTCGGCCCGGTGCTGGCCGCGCAGATGGGCTACCTGCCCGGCCTGCTCTGGCTGGTGGTGGGCGTGGTCGTGGCCGGCGCGGTGCAGGATTTCATGATCCTGTTCCTCTCCAGCCGCCGCAACGGCCGCTCGCTCGGTGACCTGGTGCGTGAGGAAATGGGGCCGGTGCCCGGCACCATCGCCCTGTTCGGTGCCTTCCTGATCATGATCATCATCCTGGCGGTGCTGGCGATGGTGGTGGTCAAGGCGCTGGCCGAAAGCCCCTGGGGCATGTTCACGGTCATCGCGACGATGCCGATCGCGATCCTGATGGGCGTGTACATGCGCTACATCCGCCCGGGCAAGATCGGTGAGATCTCCGTGGTCGGTCTGATCCTGCTGCTCGCCGCGATCTGGTTCGGTGGCAAGGTCGCCGCCGACCCGGTCTGGGGCCCGGCCTTCACCTTCACCGGTATCCAGATCACCTGGATGCTGATCGGCTACGGCTTCGTCGCCTCGGTGCTGCCGGTCTGGCTGCTGCTGGCCCCGCGCGATTACCTCTCCACCTTCCTCAAGATCGGCACCATCGTGGCGCTGGCGATCGGCATCCTGATCGTAATGCCCGAGCTGAAGATGCCGGCGCTGACCCAGTTCGCCGCCAGCGGCGACGGCCCGGTCTGGAAGGGCGGGATGTTCCCGTTCCTGTTCATCACCATCGCCTGTGGCGCGGTCTCCGGTTTCCACGCTCTGATCGCTTCGGGCACGACGCCGAAGCTGCTCGCCAATGAGCGCCACATGCGCTACATCGGCTACGGCGGCATGCTGATGGAATCGTTCGTCGCGGTGATGGCGCTGGTAGCCGCCTCGATCATCGACCCGGGCATCTACTTCGCCATGAACGCGCCGGCCGCCGTGATCGGCCCGGATGCGGTCTCCGCTGCGGCCTATATCAGCAACACGTGGGGCTTCATCATCACCCCCGAGCAGCTGGAGGCCACGGCCGCGGCGATCGGCGAGCCGACCATCCTGCACCGCGCCGGTGGCGCACCGACGTTGGCGGTGGGCATCGCGCAGATCCTGCACGAGGCGATCCCGAGCGGCAGCAACGCGATGATGGCGTTCTGGTATCACTTCGCGATCCTGTTCGAAGCCTTGTTCATCCTCACCGCGGTCGACGCCGGTACCCGTGCCGGTCGCTTCATGCTGCAGGACCTGCTGGGCAACTTCATCCCGGCCCTGAAGAAGACCGAATCGTGGACGGCCAACATCATCGCCACCGCCGGTTGCGTGGCGCTGTGGGGCTACCTGCTTTATACGGGCGTGGTCGATCCCTTCGGCGGCATCCAGACCCTGTGGCCGCTGTTCGGCATCTCCAACCAGATGCTGGCCGGTATCGCGCTGATGCTGGGTACCGTGGTCCTGTTCAAGATGAAGCGTGACCGCTTCGCCTGGGTCACTGGTGTGCCGGCGGTGTGGCTGCTGATCTGCACCACCTATGCAGGGCTGATCAAGATCTTCGACAAGAACCCGGCGCAGGGCTTCCTGGCCCAGGCGCACAAGTACCAGGACGCGATCGCCACCGGCACCCTGACCGCCCCGGCCAAGACCGTCGGCCAGATGCACCAGATCGTGGTCAACGCCTACGTCAACACCGGCCTGACCGTGCTGTTCCTGTTCGTGGTGTTCTCGATCCTGTTCTACGCGATCAAGACCATCTTCATGGCCCGCCGCACGCCGCAACGGACCGACAAGGAAACCCCGTACGTGGCGCTGCAGCCGCACCAGATGGCGGACCTGTGATGAGCACCGAACTCGTCCCCGCCGGTCAGTACCAGGCCCACCGCCGCATCTGGCGGCGCCTGGTGCAGACCGCGCGGCTGTGCTGCGGTATTCCCGACTACGACAACTACGTTCGCCACGTGCTGGAGAAGCATCCGGACCGCGTGCCGATGGACTACAAGACGTTCTTCCGCGAGCGCCAGGAGGCGCGATACAGCGGCAAGAACGGGGGGCGCTGCTGCTGACGCCGCAGGGTGCGCATGGTCCCGGCCGCGGGTTGGGACACAGATGAACAAACGGCGGCGCGAAAGCGCCGCCTTTTTTTTCAGACTGCGATCGACACTGCCTGCGGCCGTCCTCAAGCGGAACCGGCCAGCGGCCGGCACTACTGGAGCGTGAGGGGACTCAACGTCACCTGTGCATTGTTCGCCGCGCCCATCCTTCCGGTATAGCGCTGACCGCGCTGGAGCAGGTAGAAGCTGTCCAGGTAGTCGGTATCGTTGGTGAACCAGCCGCTAGGAATTGCCTTGAGAATCGCGCCGCCGATATCAGCAATCACCGCATACTCCGGGGCGAAGGCACCCAGCGCCAGTTTCACGCCTGAAGTGAGGGCGATCAGCAGGTCTTTGTAATTGGTGTCGCCATCGTCTTCGAACAGTTGCACGTTGGCGGTGTCGAACCGGTAATTGCCCCAGATCACCAACGGCTGGCCCGGGGTGTAATCGGTCTTGTCATGGTCCAGATACGGCAGTGACACCGTGGCCATCTCCGGCTCTGCCGTGTCGATCTGCAGCCCGGACACGACCGCGAACACTTCGGCGCCGCCCAATGCCCACGGCTCGCCGTCATTGACCAGGCGGATGCGGTCGAGCCGGGTGACATCCAGAGAGCTCGCTCCATTGGCGGTCACCGTGAGGCGATCTGCCGACTGCAGCCCCCTCGCCTGCAACCCTGCATTGATCAGCGCCATGCCTTCCTGCACCGCCTGACCTGTGTCGATGTCCACGATCAGCACCGGGAAGGTCGGGGCTATCTGCGCGTCCAGCAGATGCTGACGTCCGTGCCGGTCGTAGGCGACCATCGACGTCCAGGTGCGGTCGTCTCCCGTTGGCAGCACCGCTACCCAGAGATCGGCAGGCGCCACCGCGCTCAGCACCTGCCCAGCAGGCACGAAGCTGCGGACCTGCAGCAAACTGCGCGCACCGGCCGGCAAGCCCTTGTACTGGCGGACCAGGCCATCGCGTCCAGCCAGCGTGCGCGCCGCCAGGCTGCTGCCATCCGGATCGGCCCGGGCCATGACCGAGGTCAATAGCAGCCCGCGATCGGGGTGCGCCGCCAGCGCATCGACCACGGCGTCGGCCAATGCCGGCTGACCGAGCCACGCCGCCACATCGCGCGCACTCGCCTCCGTCACCGCATGCACGTTGCCACCGTCGCCCGGTGCGGCCTGTACGGGCAGTACAGAAGCAATCATCAGTACGCCGGTGGTGACCAGCGACATCCAGGTTCCCTTCGTCTTCATCGCATTCCCTGATGGGCGCCGACTGCCATCGACAGATGGGTTCCATGCCGTGCGCGCCCGGCGCAAGGCACAGTGCATGGCGCCGGACCTTACGCGGCGGTATCAGGACGATCCGGCACCTCTTTCACACTTCATGACAAATGAAGCCATTTCTGACAGCTGGACGTGACGGTGATCCCAGACCTTTCGCACCTCAGCGGCACGTCGCCCAAAAAAGAGGCGGCCATCAAGGCCGCCCCGGGAGTCAACAACTAGGAGCGCCTGCTTACGCGCCCGCCATCCACTTCAGGATCAGCCCGGTCACATAGGCCAGGCCGGTGCCGGTGGCATAGCCCACGGTGCCCAGCAGCACGCCAACCGGCGCCAGCGACGGATGGAACGCCGCGGCGACCACCGGTGCCGACGCCGCCGCACCGATGTTGCCCTGCGAGCCGATCGCGAAGAAGAACAGCGGCGCGCGCATCAGCTTGGCGGCGATCCACAGCACCAGGATGTGGGTCAGCATCCAGATCGCGCCCAACGCGAACAGCCACGGGCGGTCCAGCAGCGAAAGCAGGTCCATCTGCATGCCGATGCAGGCGATCAGGAAGTACAGGAACAGCGTGCCCAGGCGCGAGGCACCGGCCGACTCCAGGCGGCGCGCGCGGGTGAAGCTCAGGCCCAGGCCGAGCGCGGTGGACAACAGCACCACCCAGACGAACGCGCTGTCCAGGCTGAACTGGCTGGCCCAGCTCACATTCGTCTTGAACCAGCCGCTCAGCGGTGCGGCGATGGCATGCGCCAGACCGACGCCACCCAGTGCCACGCCGACGATCACCATCAGGTCGGTGAGGCTGGGAATGCGGGCGTTCTGCGCCTCGTAGGCGGAGATCCGGGCCTTCATCTCATCGATGGCACGGGTATCGGCGCCATTGCGCGTATCGATCTGCTGGGCGCGGTTGGCCAGGAACAGCAGCACCGCCATCCACAGGCTCGCGCAGGCCACGTCGACCACCGCGAACTGGCCGAAGGTGGTGGCATCGGTGCCGAACACTTCGCGCATCGCCACCATGTTGGCGCCGCCGCCGATCCAGCTGCCGGCCAGGGCGGCCATGCCCTTCCAGGTATCACCGGCCACGGTGGCCGGGTGGATCCAGGACATCGTCTGGAACGACACGATCGCGCCGAGGATGATGCCCAGCGTGCCGGCGCAGAACACCACCAGCAGCTTCGGGCCCAGCTTCATGATGCCCTTCAGGTCGATCGAGAGCGTCAGCAGCACCAGCGCTGCGGGCAACAGCACGTCACGGGCGATCGGGTTGTACAGCGAGGTGTTGTGGCCGTCGATCAAGCCGGCGGTGTTGTAGATGGCCGGGATGAAGTAGCACAGCAGCAGCGCCGGCACCCACGCGAAAATCTTCTTGAGCAGTGGGGTCGGGCCACTGGCGGCCCAGAAGATCACGGCCAGGGTGGCGGCGATCAGGCCGAGGCCGACGATGTCATTGGTAATCAGGGCAGTACTGGGTTCGGTCGGCATCAAGCCATCCTCTGTCGATCGAAGGGATAAAAAAAAGCGCCGCATAGAGCGGCGCCCGACGAGCTTAACATTGTCTTCACGACGCCACACTTTGCAGTGCAGCGCGCGGGCCGATCACGACGCGGGTAGTGATGCGCGTTGTTGGCGGCCCGGCAGCGAAGCCCCCAGATCGAGGATCACACACGTCCCTCGCGGCACACAGGGTTCGATCTGCAGCGCCCAGCCCAGGTGCTCGCACAGCCGGGCGATCAGCTCCAGGCCGATGCCGCTCTGCTCATTGCGGTCACCGCGTGCCATGCGCGCATGGACGGCGGCAATCTCCTCCGGGCTCATGCCCAGCCCGGGGTCCTGCAGGGTCACCACGGCCTGATCGGAGACCTGGATGTGGATGGTGCCGCGCCCGCTGTTTTCGATCGCATTGCGCAGCAGATTGCCGATCGCGGCCTGGACCACGCCCAGCGGCGCGACGATGTCCACGCGCGCAAGTCCGTCGATCTCGATGCGCAGGTCC
This sequence comes from Stenotrophomonas sp. HMSC10F06, assembly GCF_001807865.1. Classification (NCBI taxonomy): domain Bacteria; kingdom Pseudomonadati; phylum Pseudomonadota; class Gammaproteobacteria; order Lysobacterales; family Lysobacteraceae; genus Stenotrophomonas; species Stenotrophomonas sp. HMSC10F06. The sequence continues at coordinate 12,879 of NZ_KV791253.1, forward strand.
TTGTCGCCCATCAGATGGCGATGGTCTTCGATGATGTCCGGCACCAGCAGATCGAGCGGAATGCGTTCGCCCAGTGCGGCCAGCCGTGCCGGGTCGCGTGCCAGCACCAGCAGCAGCTGGATCAGCTGCTCCACCCCCTGGGCCGTGCGGTGCACGCGCTGCATCTGCTGGCGGGCGCGCTCGGGGATGTCCTGCTGGCCCAACGCCAGCTCGGAGGCACCGGTGATCACCGCGATCGGCGTGCGCAGCTCATGGCTGGCCGTGCTGATGAAGACCCGCTCGCGCTCGACGAACTGTTCGTTGCGCGCCAGGTAATCGTTGAGCGCGTTGGCGATGACATACAACTCCGAACTGGCACGCGGATCCACCTCCACCCGCTGCCCGGGAACGCCGGGCCGCAGTTCGTCGATGCGCCGCGCCAGCGAGCTCAGCGGCCGTACCAGCCGGCCGACACCGAAGGAGGCCATCAGGACGGTGACGATGATCATCAGCACGCCGGCCAGCAGTACCCAACGCGTGGCGAACTGCTCCAGCTCGTGAAAGTCGTTGATGTCCAGCACCAGCGCCAACCGCCCCAGCTGCGTGGTTTCGCGCACCATCACCGCGCTGGCGCGACCGTTGACCTCCACACCATCGTGCAACCCCGGGTGCAGCGTGCGCAGGCTTTCCGGCACCGCCGGGCTGCCGTCGATATAGAACAGCCGCAACGTGTCCGAATCCTGCCAGCGGTAGTGCGGCTCGTGTTCGATGTGGTTGACGATACTGTCCAGCTCGGAGTTGAGCAGCGCGCGCCATGCCGAATGCTCGGCATGTTCATGCACGTAATTGCCCACGCTGAACACCGCCAGCGAGATCAGCGCCAGATAGCCCAGCAGCCACCACACCATGCGCCGGTGCATGGGCGATGGCGTGGGCGATGGCGTGGGCGTGCGCTTACGCCACATTGTCGTCAGCGCCGGCCGCGGACACGCCGAGGCGGTACCCGACCCGCGGCAAGGTGTGGATCAGCTTCTGCTGGAACGGGCCATCCACGCTGCGGCGCAGTTCGTAAACATGCGAGCGCAGCAGGTCGCCATCGGGCAGCTCATCGCCCCACAGCGCGAACTCCAGTTGCTGGCGGGTCACTGCGCCGGGGCTGGCGCGCATCAACACTTCCAGCAGCTTGCGGCAGGCCGGATACAGGTGCAGCGGCTTGCCATCGCGCTGCGCTTCCAGCGTGGCCAGATCCAGCTTGAGGTCGGCCACTTCCAGCAGCTTGCGCGGATTGCGCCCTTTGGCGCGCACCATCAGCGCTTCAAGACGTACTTCCAGCTCGGGCAGTGCGAAGGGCTTGGTCAGGTAGTCATCGGCGCCCGCGCGGAAGCCGGCGATCTTGTCCGGCAGTTCGTCGCGCGCGGTGAGCATGATCACCGGCACTTCCGAGCCGTGGTCGGCACGCAGCCGGCGCAGCACTTCAGGCCCCTCCATGCGCGGCAGCATCCAGTCCAGGATCAGCGCGTCATAGGGCTGCGACACCGCCAGGTGCAGGCCGGTCACGCCATCGGGCGCGACGTCCAGCACGTGGCCCCGCGATTCGAAATAATCGAATAGATTGGCAACCAGCTGACGGTTGTCTTCAATGACCAGCAACCGCATGGGACACTCTCTTGACCGGTTGGGCGCATGGTAGCCGGAACCGTGTCGGAATCCGGTCGCAATGGGGTGGTTACGACGCTTTTCCTACGCTGTCGGGGAGACAGTGGCTGTTTTGCCGGTGAGCTTGGGCGTGACCGAATCCCTCTTCCTGCGGCGCTGGCCGCGTGTGCTGGTGTGCCTTGCCCTGCTGCTGGCGCTGGCGGCGGGCATCGGCTTGCGCCAGCCCTCCCCGCCCGATGAACCCCGTTTCGTGCTGGCCGCACGGGCCATGGTCGCCTCCGGGCAATGGCTGCTGCCTCACCGTGGCAGCGAACTGTACGCGGAAAAACCGCCGGTGTTCATGTGGCTGCAGGCCGCCAGCCACCAGCTGTTCGGCGGCTGGACCATTGCCTTCCTGGTGCCTTCGCTGCTTGCCGCTCTGCTGACACTCTGGCTGACCTGGGACCTGGGCCGGCGGTTGTGGAACCGGCGTGTTGGCTGGTGGGCGATGCTCGCCTTGTTCAGCTGCCTGCAGTTCGGCCTGATGGCCAAGCGGGCGCAGATCGACATGGTGCTGGTGGCGATGACCACCCTGTCGCTGTGGGGATTGCTGCGCCACCTGCTGGAAGGCCGCAACCGGCCCGCGCTGTGGCTGGCCGGCTTCGCCGCCGGGCTGGGCACGGTGACCAAGGGCGTGGGCTTCCTGCCGCTGCTGGTGCTGCTGCCGTTCGCCGCCTGGCGCTGGCGCGCGCGCGGCGCGGCGTTGCCGGCCGGCACCGCCCGCGATCTGTGGTGGCTGCTGCCCGCCTTCCTGCTCGGCACGGCGGTCTGGCTGGCACCGCTGGGCGTTGCCCTGCTGCATTCGTCTGACCCCGCCCTGCACGCCTACGCACGCGAACTGCTGTTCAAGCAGACCGGCACCCGCTACGCCAACGCATGGCACCACGTGAAGCCGGCTTGGTACTACCTGCAGGTGATGGCGACCTTGTGGCTGCCGGGCAGCCTGTTGCTGCCCGCCCTGGTGCCGGCATGGTGGCGCCGCCTCAAACGCCTGGATGGACGCTGGTGGCTACTGCTGGGGTGGTCGCTGCTGGTGCTGGTGTTCTTCAGTGCCAGCCCGGGTAAACGCGAGGTCTACATCTTCCCGATGCTGCCCGCGTTGTGCCTGGCCGCCGCCCCGCTGCTGCCCGGGCTGCTGCGCCGGGCCGGCCTGCGCTGGCTGCTGTGGGCGTATGTCGCCGTTCTCGGTGTGGCGGCGTTGTATGTCGGCACCCAGTTGTGGTCGGCCAGCACATGGGCGCACGTGCAGCTGGCGCGGCGCGCGATGCCCGACACGCTGCTGCCCGTGCTTGGCGGCTGGCTGATCGCCTTCGGCGCGGTGTTGCTGGCGCTGGCCCTGTGGTGGCGCCAGCACCGGGCAGGCGCGCTGGTGGTCGCGGCGGCCTTCCTGCTCTGGAATCTGTACGGCTGGGTCCTGATGCCAACCCTGAACCCGTACAGTTCCGCCTCGGCCGTGATGCAGCGCGTCGGCAAGCGGATCGGGCCGGAGGCCGAGCTCGGCGTGGTCGCCTGGCGCGAACAGAACCTGCTGCAGGCCGACCGCCCGGTGACCGATTTTGGTTTCAAGACCCCGTGGGACCAGCAGTGGCAGGCCGCCGGCCCGTGGCTGTCACACGCGCCCCGGCAACGCTGGCTGCTGGTGCTCGATGAAGCGATCAGCCCGTGTGTGGACCCGTCGGCGGTGATCGAGATCGGCAGCGCCAACCGCAACCGGTGGCTGCTGTTCCCGGGCACCGCCTGGCAGGCCGACTGCCACGCCGCCGTGACCGCCACCGACACCGCGCAGGACGAGGAAGACTGAACGGCAGGCCGCGCTTAACCGGCGGCCAACATCGCTCCGACCACTCTCCGACACTCCGCTGACGACCATGGCGCCGGAATCTCCCGCCGGCCTCTTCGTCCATGTTTCCAGCGTCCACCGTTGCGCTTTCTTCCCTTCCCGCCGCCACAACCACGCCGCGCTTCCTCCGTGCCCATCTCTGGCTCCCGCTGGCCGTGACACTGTTGGCCAGCGCGGTGCTGATGGGCGCCGGTGGCGACCAGTGGCTGGCCGATCAGCTCTATCGACTCGAAGGGCAGCAGTGGGAGCTGCAGAATGCCTGGGTCACCACCCACCTGATCCACCAGGCCGGCAAATGGGCCAGCAGTGCAGCGGCGCTGGTGGCGATCATGCTGTGCTTCCACGCCTGGCGCAGCGAACGGGCCGCCGCGTGGCGCTGGCCGCTGCTGTACCTCGTGCTCGCGGTCGCACTGGGCACCGGCGTGGTCTCGCTGCTCAAGTCACTGACCAACATGGATTGCCCGTGGGATCTGGCCCGCTATGGCGGCAGCCGCGAGTTCATCGGCCTGTTCGCCACACGCCCAGCGGGGATGCCGCGCGGGGTGTGTTTTCCGGGCGGGCATTCCAGCGCGGGGTTTGCATGGGTCAGCCTGTACTTCGTCGCCCTGATGATGCGCCCTGCCTGGCGCTGGGGCGGTCTGGCGGTCGGCCTGCTGGCTGGCGGCCTGTTCGGGGTTTCGCAGCAGCTGCGTGGCGCGCACTTTCTGTCGCATGACCTGTGGACGTTGGCCACCTGCTGGGCGGTCTCGCTTGGCCTGTACCTGCTGATCGAACCGGGGCGGCTGCGCGAACGCAGCACTGCACCGGTCAGCGCGCAGGGAGAAGCGGCATGAGCACCACCCTTCCGCGCGCCTCGCGCTTCCCTGCGCTGGCCACCCTGCGTGGCTGGCGCCCGCAGTGCACCACCGAAACCCTGATCCTGCTCACCAGCGTGTTCTTCGCGGTGGCCTGCAACGGCCTGTTCTGGCACAGCGCGATGGCCACGCACCCGGGCAGCGTCGGCTTCGCGCTTTCGCTGTTCCTGTTTCTGGTGGGGGCGCACTGCCTGCTGATGGGGCTGCTGGTCTGGCGCTGGAATGCCAAGGTGGTGCTGAGCGTGTTGCTGATCGGCACCGCACTGGCGGCCCACTACATGAGCAGTTACCACATCTATCTGGATGCGGACATGCTGCGCAATGTGCTGGCAACCGACCACAAGGAAAGCCGCGAACTGATCACGCCCACCTTGATCGCCCCACTGCTGCTGTTGGCCCTGGCGCCGATGCTGCTGCTGTGGCGCGTGCAGCTGCGCCGGCGCACGCTGGGAAGGGCGCTGCTGTGGCGCATGGGCTTCCTGCTGCTCTCGGCCCTGATTGCCTTCGGCGGGGCGATGCTGTCCTTCCAGGAGATGTCCTCGCTGATGCGCAACCAGCGCGAGGTGCGCTATCTGGCCACGCCGGGCAACTTCCTGCTCGGCCTGCCCAAGGCGCTGCGCGGCGACAACCCGATCCAGCGCGCTCCGAAACTGCCGATCGGCACCGATGCCAAGGCCACCCCGCGTGCAGCCGGCAGCCGCCCGCGCCTGCTGGTGATCGTGATGGGCGAAACCGCGCGCGCGCAGAACTGGGGCCTCAACGGCTATGCCAGACAGACCACGCCGGAACTGGCCCAGGCCGGGGTGATCAACTTCCCGGACATGCATTCGTGCGGCACCAGCACCGAAGTCTCCCTGCCCTGCCTGTTCTCGCCCTACGGGCGCCACGACTACGACGAAAAGAAGATCCGTGCGCACCAGTCGCTGCTGCACGTGCTGGATCACGCCGGCATCGCCACGCTGTGGCGCGACAACCAGTCCGGTTGCAAGGGCGTGTGCGAGGGCCTGGAAATGCAGCCGCTGGATGATGCCAAACACCCGACGCTGTGCGCCAACGGGCGCTGCATGGACGAGATCCTGATCGACGATCTGGCCACCCAGGTCCGCGCCAGGCCCGGTGACCGCGTGGTGGTCCTGCACCAGCTGGGCAACCATGGGCCGAGTTACTTCGAACGCTATCCGGCGCGCTTCCGCCGCTTCACCCCGACCTGCGATACGCCGGACCTGGGCAAGTGCAGCCGCGAGCAGATCACCAACAGTTACGACAATGCGCTGCTGTACACCGATCACCTGCTCTCGCGCACGATCGGCACACTGAAGGGCATGGACGACTACGACACGGCGATGATCTATCTCTCCGATCACGGCGAGTCGCTTGGCGAGAAAGGCCTTTACCTGCATGGCGTGCCCTACGCGATCGCCCCGCAGGAACAGACCCGGGTACCGATGACGATGTGGTTCTCGCCCTCGTTCGCGGCCAACCGCGGGCTCAACCTGGCCTGCGTGCGGGCGCGCGCGGGCAAGTACACCGACCACGACAATCTGTTTCCGTCGGTGCTGGGGCTGATGCAGGTCAAGACATCGGTGTATGAGCGTGACCGGGATCTGTTTGCTGGGTGCGAGGTTTGAGGACGTCCGCGCTTTGGTGATGGTCCAGCGTCCGGGGCGGAAAATCGCCCGCTTTTCGCCTTCCAGTTGAGGCGAGGCAGGCCATACCGTGGCGGGACCGTGCTGCCCTGCCCCTTGCGGTGTGCCCGGCGCTTCACTAGCCTTCGCCGGTCTGTCACCACCCAAGGATGTGCCCGTGAACCACCGCCCGCTCCTGCTGGCCCTGGCAGTCAGTGCTGCCGCACTGACGCTGGCGGCCTGCCAGAAGGAACCGTCCCCCACCGATGCACCGGCCACGGGCACCACCCAGTCCAAGGAAACCGCGGACCAGTTCATCGCCCGCGTCAACGCCGAGTACAAAGCCATGTACCCGGAAATGACCTCGGCCCAGTGGCTGTCTTCGACCTACATCAATGACGATTCCGAGCGCGTCGCGGCCAAGGCCAACGAACGCTGGCTGACCGTGCTCAATGGCTGGATCGCCCAGGCCGGCCAGTACGACGGCCAGCCGATGAGCGAAGACACCAAGCGCCAGATCCACCTGCTCAAGCTGATGACCTCCATGCCCGCCCCGCGCGACCCGGCCAAGCTCTCCGAGCTGACCCGCATCGCCAGCCGCATGGAAGGCGCCTATGGCTCGGGCAAGTACTGCACCGACGAAGCCAACCCGCAGAGCTGCCGCCAGCTCGGCGACCTGGAGCAGGTGCTGGCCCGCAGCCGCGACTACGACAAGCAGCTCGACGCCTGGCAGGGCTGGCATGGCACCACCAAGCCGATGCGCGCCGACTACGAGCGCTTCGTCAGCCTGGTCAACGAAGGCGCCAAGGAAATGGGCTTCGCCGATGCCGGCCAGATGTGGCGCAGCGGCTATGACATGCCCGCCGACCAGATCGGCCCGGAAACCGACCGGCTGTGGGACCAGGTCAAGCCGATGTACGAGCAGCTGCACTGCTACGCACGCACCAAGCTCGATGCGACCTATGGCAAGGACAAGGCCGAGGTCAATGGCGGCCTGATCGCCGCGCACCTCACCGGCAACATGTGGCAGCAGGACTGGTCCAACCTGTGGGACCAGTTGGAACCGTATCCCGGTGCCGGCAACCTGGACATCACCGCCGCGCTGGAAAAGCAGTACCAGACCAACCTGAGTGGCGCCCTGGCCAAGGCCGGCAGCGGTGCCAACGTCGAAGCGCTGTACAAGGCGCAGCGTGAGGCCGAACTGCGCACCGCCAAGCAGATGACCGAGCGCGCGCAGGATTTCTACGTCTCGCTGGGCATGCCGGCGCTGCCGAAGTCGTACTGGGACAAGACCCAGTTCATCAAGCCGCTGGACCGTGACGTGGTCTGCCACGCCAGCGCGTGGGACATGAACATGGACGGCGACGTGCGCACCAAGATGTGCATCAAGCCGAACGAAGAGAACTTCACCACGATCTACCACGAGCTGGGCCACATCTATTACGACCTGGCCTACAACCCGCTGCCGCCGTTGTTCCAGGGCGGTGCCAACGATGGCTTCCACGAAGCGATCGGCGACACCATCGTCCTGGCGATGACCCCGCAGTACCTGAACTCGATCGGCCTGGTCGACACGCCGCAGGAAAGCCGTGAGGCGACCATCAACGCGCAGATGCGCATGGCCCTGAGCGGCGTGTCGTTCCTGCCGTTCGGCCTGATGATCGATCGCTGGCGCTGGGGCGTGTTCGACGGCTCGATCACCCCGGACCACTACAACCAGGCGTGGTGGGACCTGAAGGCCAAGTACCAGGGCGTGGCCCCGGCCAGCGCGCGCGGTGAGGAATTCTTCGACGCGGGCGCCAAGTACCACGTGCCGGGCAACACCCCGTACACCCGCTACTTCCTGGCGCGCATCCTGCAGTTCCAGTTCTACAAGGGCCTGTGCGATGCCTCCGGTTACAAGGGGCCGCTGCACCAGTGCAGCTTCTACGGCAACAAGGAAGCCGGCCAGAAGTTCTGGGCGATGCTGAGCAAGGGCGCCAGCCAGCCGTGGCAGGCGACGCTGAAGGAAATCACCGGCGGCGACAAACTCGATGCCGGCCCGATGATCGAGTACTTCACCCCGGTCAACGAGTGGCTCAAGCAGCAGAACCAGGGCCAGATGTGTGGCTGGCAGCTGCCGGCCAGCACGACGGCTGCGGCCACGGCGGCGCCGGCAACGACCAAGCAGTAATCCAACGCGCAACCCTGGCAATCAGGAAAAGGCCGACAGCGATGTCGGCCTTTTTCTTTGCTTGCGCCCCGTCCGCTCTTCCGCGCAGCGCGTGAGCCGGTTCACAGTCCGTGCGCGCGGGCCTCTCGACAAGCATTGCGTGAAAAAGTGATCCAATGCGATAGACAGGTCCGATGCAGTTCAAGCTTCCACAACGTCATGCAGAACGCGACACGTGATGCCGGTGTGTGAGCGTTACGGTCAGTGCTCGTTCCCTTGCGCTGGATTGCCCATGACCCGTCACACCCTTCTGGCCGCTGCGGTGCTGGCCGTACTTGGCTGCGCCACGGCCCACGGCAGCAACGCCGCCTTCGCCGTCACCCGGTCCGCCTCGGCGGATGCCGACTCCCGTCCACCGCTGCGCACCGCCGCCATGCCCGCCGCCAGCGATACCTACGACCCGACCCAGACCTACGTCGCCGGCTGCGTGGTGATCTTCCAGTCGCGCTATTTCAAGGCGAAATGGTGGGCCGACGTCGGCGAATCGCCCGCGGCCATCGACCCGGCCCAACCATGGCTCTCGCCTTGGGAAGAGATTGCCGAAACCGCACCCGGCTGTGACGATGACACCGGCGGTCCGGGCCCCGGCGGCCCCGATCCGCTTGACCCGGTCGAGATCCCGCTGAGCCAGCTGCTGGCCGACGAGGCCCGCCTCACCGACTTCCCGTTGATGCAGCAGACGCTGGCATCGATTCGTACCTTGCCCAACACCCAGGTCCAGGCCGTCGAGCCACTGCGCGCGGCCAACCCCGAGAACGTGCGCCGGGTCGAAGCGCTGCTGGATGCCGCGCAGTTCGACGACCTCTTCCCGATGCGGGCCCCGGAGTACACCTACCGGGGCTTCCTGCAGGCGTTCGCCAAGTTCCCGGCGATCTGCGCCTCCTACACCGATGGCCGCGATGCCGACGCCATCTGCCGCAGGACGTTGGCAACAATGGTGGCGCACTTCGCGCAGGAGACGGGCGGCCACGATGCGCACAGCCCGATTCCCGAGTGGCGCCAGGCGCTGGTGCACGTCCGCGAGATGGGGTGGAGCGAGGAAACGCCCGATGGCTACGCAGGCGAATGCAACCCGGCCACCTGGCAGGGCCAGACCTGGCCGTGTGGTGTGTTCGAGAGCGGCCCTCACGCCGGTCGCTTCAAGAGCTACTTCGGGCGGGGCGCCAAGCAGCTGTCCTACAACTACAACTACGGACCGTTCTCCGATGCGATGTTCGGCACCGTGCGCACCCTGCTCGACCAGCCCGAGCTGGTCGCCGATACCTGGTTGAACCTGGCCAGCGCCGCGTTCTTCTACATGTATCCGCAGCCGCCCAAGCCCTCGATGATGCATGTGATCGACGGCACCTGGCAGCCCAACGCACGCGACCTCGCCAATGGTCTGGTGCCCGGCTTCGGGGTGACCACGCAGATCATCAACGGTGGTGTGGAATGCGGTGGCAGCACTGAGCACCTGCAGTCGCAGAACCGGATCACGTACTACCGGGCCGCGGCGGCTCACTTCAACGTCCCGGTGCCGGGCAATGAAGTGCTGGGCTGCAAAGGCATGAAGCAGTTCGATGAGGGCGGCGCTGGCGCTCTGCCGATCTACTGGGAAGAAAACTACGATTGGCACGAAGGCAACGTCGGCGGCAAGAGCTACCAGTGCAAGCTGGTGACCTACCAGACGCCGTATTCGGCGCTCAAGCCCGCCGATTACGTGAAATGCGTCATCGACAAGTTCGATAACGTGGACGTGATCGACGACCTGCGCGGTCGCTGAGGGACGACGGGGCGGCGCGGGTGCGCCGCCCCGTGTTGTTTCAGGACGCCGGCTTCAGCTGGGCGGCCAGTTCCACTTTGAACTGCTCGAAGTCCATGCCGTCGGCCTTGGCTTCGGCGTGCGCCGCGTCTTTGAGCGCGTCCGAATACACCAGACGCACCGGGGTGCCCTGGCGTTCGTGCAGTTCAGCGGCCTGCATGATCAGGGCCAGCACCCGCGCTGCACTGGGGGTCTGGCCGGCGATACGGCCGTCCATGCCCAGCACCCACTCACCATCCCGGCGGACAATGCCGGCCAGCAGCGTGCGCTGCTGGTCGCGCAGCTCGGCATGCGGCTCAACCGGCGTGGCGTTGGCCTGCTCACGGTTGGCGGCCTGGGTTTCACGGCGCCGGCGGATGTCGCGGCGCAGCTTGGAGGTGGTCGACATGGGGAAATCCGGACTGCGGCAAAGCGCCAAGGATACCGCACGGGCCCCGGCGGGCCCGTTCTGAAGCGGCTGCGGCCGGCTCAATCCAGGACCTTGCCGTGCCGCCAATAGCCCATGAAGGTGATGGCCTGGCGGTCGATCCCACAGGTCTTCACCAGGTGCCGGCGGATCGCCATCACCGCGCCGGCCTCGCCGGCGACCCAGGCATACAGCCCGCCACCCGTTGCACTGGCCTGCTCCCACAGGATGTCCTGATCGATGTCGATCTCGGCCAGTTCCTGCTCACCATCGCGCGGACCGTAGGGACCGATCCGGGCCCGTACCGCGTCCTGCAGCCGCTGACCATGCGCGGCGCCCTCGCGGGCCAGCCAGAACAGCTGCGCACCGGGCGGTGCCTGCAGCGGCAGCACATCCGCTTCGTGCTCCACCTCCAGGAAGGCCTGCACCTCCGGCGGCTGCGGCCACTGCGCCAGGCCTTCCAGAATGCCGGCCACGGCTGGCAGCGCAGTGTCATCGGCCACCAACAGCACGCGCTTCACCTGCGCCGGCGGCTTCCACTCGTAGCCCTCGCTGCTGGCTTCAACCCGCGCATCCGGCGCCAGCAGGCCGACCCGTTCGCCGACACGTGCCTGCATGGCCCAGCGCGAGGCGGGGCCGGTCTCGCCGTGCAGCACGAAATCGATATCAACTTCGCCCACGTCAGGGCGCAGCGCACGGAGGGTGTAGGTGCGCATCGGCGCACGCTCTGTGTCGGGCAGCGCGCGATAACGCGCGTACCAGTCCTCGCCCTGCGGCACCTCGGGGGCTGCCTGGCCGGCGAGCGGGAAGAACACCTTGATGCGCTGATCCGGCCCGTCGGTCTTCATGTTGGCCACATCGGGCGCAGCGAAGACCATGCGGGTCAGCGACGGAGAGAGAACAGTGCGCTGCTTGAGCGCGACATCGAACAGGCGGTAGGTCTGCTGGGCAGCCATGCAATCACCCTGAATTGCGGCGGACGCGGCGTCCGCAGGGGAGCGTATTGGCTGTCGTGGAGCACGAACTGGCTGGCGAAGGCACAGGATACGCCGCGGTCGCACAATGGCAATGCCGCCACGCCTGCATTCTGTGCAGGCGGGGCGTGCGTGTGGCTCACTCGATCGGCGTGAGCAGGTCGCGGCGGCGTTCGCAGTGCCGCTCCCAGTACCAGAAGCTGCCGCCGATGGCGAAGAAGCCTGCGTAGCCCAGGGCCAGATGCAGCGGGTTGCTGCTGAGCATCGGCGAGACCACGCCGGCCACCACGGTGTTGATCATCAGCTGGATGAACATCTGCATGGACGAGGCCAGGCCGCGCTGATGCGGATACATGTCCAGCACGGCCAGCGCCAGGATCGGGAAGATCAGCGCCATGCCGACACCGCCAAGGAAGATCGGCATCACTGCCCAAGGCAGCGCGATCTGCGGCACCGACACCACGTAACCGACGTTCAACAGCGCCGAGACCGCACACAGCCCGAAACCGATCGCGATCTGCCGCTGCGGCACGATCCGCCCGGCCATGCGGCCGGACAGGAACGAACCGACCGTCATGCCGCCGATGGTGGGAATGAACAACCACGCAAAGCCGCCCTCGCCCAGCTGCAGGTGCTGCATCACGAACACCGGCGCGGAGGCGATGTACAGGAAGATGCCGGAGAAGTTGAAGGCGCCGGCCGCGGCCAGACGGAGCAGGCGCGGGTTGGAGCCCATGCGGGCATAGCTGCGCAGCAGCGCGCGCATCGACAGCGGTGTGCGGGCCTCGACCGGATGGGTTTCGGGCAGCCACTTGCCGGTGGCCAGCAGCAGCACCACGCCGAACAGCACAAGGAACCAGAAAATCAGCGGCCAGTCGCCGCCACCGAGCAGGATCCAACCGCCGATGATCGGCGCGATCGCCGGCGCGACGCCGAAGATCATCGAGACCTGGCTCATCAGTCGCTGCGCGTCGGCACCGTGGTACAGATCGCGGATCACCGCACGGCCGACGATCACGCCCACGCCGGCGGTCACGCCCTGCAGGGCACGGAAGACCAGCAGCGTGGTCATGTCCCGTGAGAGCGCGCACCCGATCGAGGCGCCGATGAACAACACCAGCCCGCCGATGATCACCCGGCGCCGGCCGAACGCATCCGACAGCGGGCCGTGCGCCAGGCTCATCAGCCCGTAGAACAGCAGGTACACGCTGATGGTCTGCTGCACCGCGACCTGGTCCACCTGCATGCGGTCGCCCAGCAGCAGGAACGCCGGGAAAATGGTGTCGATCGAGAACGGACCGAACATCGCCAGGCCTGCGAGCAGCAGGGCCAGGCGGCGGGTCGAGGGCGAGGCGGGCGTCATGCGGGCTTCCGTCAGCGGCCATGCGCAATGCACGGCGGGCGCCAGCCCGGAACGGGCGGCGCCAGATGAATACGAGGATCCGGTGATCATAGGCCTTTGCCGCCCCCGGCACCATGGCCAAGCGCGGTTTCCGGGGTCCGTGCGTCCCCGTATTCAGGTGCTGGAAAGGCCCAGCGAGTGGAAGCGCTGGGCTATAATCGCCGGGCTACATGGTGGGAGAAGCGGCGCTTTGTTTTGAAGCACCCGCTGCCGAAGGCGCAACGCCCGTAATCGCTCAGGCCCGATACCACCCGTACCAAAACTCTGGAGAGACCGGCGAGTGCCGGCGCCGAAGGGGCACGAAGCACGCCGATGCGCGCTTTTAAACTCTCAGGCAAAAGGACAGAGGGGCACCCAGGAAGACCGCAAGGTCCGGTGGATCGCTGTCGCCCGCGACGCGCCCTGGCCCGGCCGCCTTCCGAACGTGCGTGCCCACTCTCCGAGATGCCAGCCATGTCCCAGAACACTCCCTCCCTGCGCGAGCTTGAACACAGCCACGCGTTCGTCGAACGCCACATCGGCCCCAACGACGCCGAAATCGCGCAGATGCTCGACGTGGTCGGCCACGCCTCGCTGGACGCGCTGACCGATGCGATCGTCCCGGCCGGGATCAAGTCGCCGGCGCCGCTGGACCTGCCCGAGTCGCTGACCGAAGTGCAGGCACTGGCCAAGATCCGCGCCATCGCCGACAAGAACCAGGTGTTCCGCACCTTCATCGGCCAGGGCTACTACGGCACGCTCACCCCGAACGTCATCCTGCGCAACGTGCTGGAAAACCCGGCGTGGTACACCGCCTACACCCCGTACCAGGCCGAGATCTCGCAGGGCCGCATGGAAGCGCTGATCAACTTCCAGACCCTGTGCGCCGACCTGACCGGCATGGAGATCGCCAACGCCTCGCTGCTCGATGAAGCCACCGCCGCCGCCGAAGCGATGACGCTGGCCAAGCGCTCGGCCAAGAGCAAGTCCGATACCTTCTTCGTGCACGACGCGGTGCACCCGCAGACGCTGGAACTGCTGCGCACCCGCGCCGAGCCGATGGGCATCGTGCTGCGCGTGGGCACCCCGGCCGAGGCGATGGAAGCCGAAGCCTACGGCGTGCTGCTGCAGTACCCGGACACCTTCGGCCATATCGGCGACTACAAGGCGCTGGCCGATGCCGTGCATGCGCGCGGCGGCCTGGTCGCGGTGGCCACCGACCTGCTCGCACTGACCCTGATCGCCGCCCCCGGCGAATGGGGCGCGGACATCGTGGTCGGCAACTCGCAGCGCTTCGGCGTGCCGTTCGGCTTCGGCGGCCCGCATGCCGCCTTCATGGCCTGCCGCGATGCGTACAAGCGCTCGATGCCGGGCCGCCTGATCGGCGTCTCGGTCGATGCGCAGGGCAATGCCGCTTACCGCCTGACCCTGCAGACCCGCGAGCAGCACATCCGCCGCGAGAAGGCGACCTCCAACATCTGTACCGCCCAGGTGCTGCTGGCGGTGATGGCGTCGATGTATGCGGTGTACCACGGTCCGGAAGGGCTGACCCGCATCGCCCGCCGCACCCATCGCCTGGCCGCGATCCTGGCCAGTGCGCTGCGCGCTGCCGGCGTCAACGTCGGCGAGCACTTCTTCGACACCCTCCACGTCAAGGATGTCGATGCCAAGGCGATCCACGCCAAGGCCGCCGCGGCGCGCATCAACCTGCGCGCGATCGACAGCGACGCGGTCGGCATCAGCCTGGATGAAACCACCACCCGCGCCGACATCGTCGCGCTCGGCCAGCTGTTCGGTGCCACGGTGGATGTCGATGCCCTCGACGCCGCCACCGCCGACGCGCTGCCGGCCGGCCTGGTGCGTACCAGCGAATTCCTGACCCACCCGGTGTTCAACACCCACCACAGCGAGCACGAACTGCTGCGTTACCTGCGTTCGCTGGCGGACAAGGACCTGGCGATGGATCGCACCATGATCCCGCTGGGCAGCTGCACCATGAAGCTCAACGCCACCGCCGAGATGATTCCGGTGACCTGGCCGGAGTTCGCCAACATCCATCCGCTGGCCCCGGCCGACCAGGCCACCGGCTACAAGGAACTGATCGACGGCCTGGAAGCGATGCTGGTGGAATGCACCGGCTATGACGCGGTCAGCCTGCAGCCGAACTCTGGTGCGCAGGGCGAGTACGCCGGCCTGCTGGCGATCCGCGCCTACCACCGCTCGCGCGGCGAAGGCCATCGCGACGTCTGCCTGATCCCGGATTCGGCGCACGGCACCAACCCGGCCTCGGCACAGATGTGCGGCATGAAGGTCGTGGTGACCAAGACCGATGCCAACGGCAACGTCGACCTGGACGACATCCGCGTCAATGCGGAGAAGTACAGCGACCGCCTGGCCGCGTTGATGATCACCTATCCCTCCACGCATGGCGTGTTCGAGGAAGAAGTGGTGGAAATCTGCGAGATCGTGCACAAGCACGGCGGCCAGGTGTACACCGACGGCGCCAACATGAACGCCCTGGTCGGCGTGGCCAAGCCCGGCAAGTGGGGCTCGGACGTGTCGCACCTGAACCTGCACAAGACCTTCTGCATTCCGCACGGCGGCGGCGGCCCGGGCGTGGGCCCGTGCGCGGTCAAGTCGCACCTCGCCCCGTTCCTGCCGAAGGTGCTTGGCGGCGAAGGCGATGTGGGCATGGTCAGCGCGGCCAGCTTCGGCAGCGCCTCGATCCTGCCGATCAGCTGGATGTACATCACGCTGATGGGCACCGCCGGCCTGCGCAAGGCGACCCAAGTCGCGCTGCTCAACGCCAACTACATCGCCAAGCGCCTGGCCCCGCACTTCAAGACCCTGTACACCGGCCGCAACGGCCTGGTGGCGCACGAGTGCATCCTGGACGTGCGTCCGCTGGAGAAGACCTCCGGCATCGGCGCCGAGGACGTGGCCAAGCGCCTGATCGACTTCGGCTTCCACGCCCCGACCCTGAGCTTCCCGGTCGCCGGCACGCTGATGGTGGAGCCGACCGAAAGCGAATCGCTGCACGAACTGGATCGCTTCATCAACGCGATGATCCAGATCCGCGAAGAGATCGCCGCGATCGAAGACGGCCGCCTGGACCGCGAGGACAACCCGCTCAAGCACGCCCCGCATACCGCTGCGGTGGTGTCGGCCAGCGAGTGGGCCCACGCCTACCCGCGCGAGCTGGCGGCCTTCCCGCTGGCCAGCCTGCGCCAGCAGAAGTACTGGCCGCCGGTGGCGCGCGTGGACAACGTGTACGGCGACAAGAACGTGATGTGCGCCTGCATCCCGGTCGATGCGTACAAGGAAGACGAGGGCGTGGAGATGTAGGTGTCGACCGATGGTCGGCACGATGCCTGACAGGCGTACCGACCAACGGTCGGTACCTACCTTGATCGGCATGCATCTGGAATGAAAACGGCCCGCATCGCGCGGGCCGTTTTTTGTTGCGTGCCCTTGCGGGGTGTGCCGACCAACGGTCGGCACCCACCACCCGCCCGGGGTCAGTCGGCCCGGCGGCTGGCGCGCACGCGGCGGGCGACTTCGCTGCTGATGGCGATCACCGCCGTCAGCGCGGCCATCGACAGGAACTGCAGGCGCGTGTGCGACTCGGACAGCAGCAGGCCGAAGATCAGCGCCAGCACCCCCAGGCCGATCACCGTGAGGTACGGATAGCCGGCCATGCGGAACGGCAGGCGGGTGCCGTCGCGGTTGGCACGGTGGCGCAGGATCAGCTGCGACAGCAGCGAGATGGTCCACACCAGCAGGCAGGTCGAGCCGACGATATTGAGCAGTACCGGCAGTACCTTGTCCGGGAACAGCAGCTCCATCACCGTCGCCGCAAAACCGAAGAGCACGCTGGCCAGCACCGCGATGATCGGCACCTGGCGCGGATCGGTCCAGCCCAGCACGGCCGGCGCCTCGCGACGCTGGGCCAGCGAGTACATCATCCGCGACGCGCCGTACAGATTGGCATTGAGCGCCGACAACAGCGCGATCACCGCGATCAACGTGATCGCCGTGGCCGCGCCAGGAATCTTGGCCGCTTCGAGCACAGCGGCAAACGGCGAGCGGAGGGCCTCGCTGGTCCACGGCACCACCGCGATGATCACGCTCAGCGAGCCGATGTAGAACACCAGGATGCGCCAGGCCACGGTGCGGATCGCGCGGGCGATGCTGCGCTCGGGATCTTCGGTTTCCGCCGCGGCCACCGCCACGATCTCGGTGCCGCCGAAGGCGAACACCACCACCAGCAGCGCCGCGCCGATGCCGGCCAGGCCCTTGGGCATGAACCCGCCGTGCTCGGTGAAGTTGCGCAGGCCCGGTGAGGCCACGTCCGGCAGCCAGCCCATCAGCAGCGCCACGCCGATCAGGATGAAGCCGACGATCGCGGCCACTTTCAGGATCGCGAACCAGAATTCAAACTCGCCGAAGTTCTTCACCCCGAGCAGGTTGATCGCGGTGAAGAACAGCATGAAGGCCAGCGCAGCCATCGGCACCGGGATCGCCGGCCACACCGTGGCGAGCAGGCCAGCCGCACCGACCGCTTCAGCGGCGATCACGATCACCAGCTGCACCCACCACAGCCAGCCCACCGTGGCACCGGCAGTGGCCCCCATGGCATCAGCGGCGTACACCGAGAACGCGCCGCTGGTCGGCTTGGCTGCGGCCATTTCGCCCAGCGCGTTCATCACGATGATCACCAGTGCGCCGGCCACCAGATACGACAGCAGGACCGCCGGGCCGGCGGCCTGGACGCCCACGCCGGAGCCGAGGAACAGGCCGGCACCGATCGCGCTGCCCAGGCCCATCATGATCAGCTGGCGAGGCTTGAGCGCGTGCCCGAGGCGGGGATCGGCGGGCGGAGTGGCAGGAGCCGGAGTCTGGGATGCGGGCATCGGAATCGATTGGCGGGCAACAAGTGCGACACCATACCCTGTCGGCCGCGCGGCGGCATAGGCCGGAAGCCCCACCCCGCCTCAGGCGGCGGCGCGCTCCCCGATCTGGGCGCGATAGGCCCGGGGCGACAGCCCGACCTCGGCCTTGAACTTCCGGGTGAACGCACTCTGGTCGGTGAAGCCACACGCCTGCCCGATGCTGGCAATGCTGTCCGGGCCGTGCAGCAGGTGCACCGCCATCTGGATGCGCAGCCGGGTCAGCACCTGCTGCGGGGTCATCTGGAACACCTTGCGGAAGGTGCGCTCCAGCTTGGACAGCGAGAAGCCGGTGATGTCGAGCAGGGTCTGCATGCGCACGTTCTCGGCGTAATGCGCATTCAGATGGGCCAGGGCCAGGCGCAGCTGTTCGTACTGGGTGCCCAGGCTGTCCTTCTGGCCGAGGTCGCGCGAGATGCCGATCAACCCGCGGATCTGCCCGTCCACCAGCAGCGGCCGCTTGCAGGTCAGGCACCAGCCCGGCTCGCGGTTGGCGAACAGATGCAGTTCCATCAGGTTCTCGATGACCTTGCCGGCCAGCACCTGCTCGTCCTGGGTGGCGTAATCGGCCCCCAGGCCGGTGGGATAGATCTCCGCCGCGGTCCGCCCGATCACCTCCTTGCGCGACTTCAGGCCCAGCCGGCGCAGCATGGTCTGGTTGATATGCGTATACCGCCCGTCGCAGTCCTTCATGAAGAACAGGACGTCGGGGATCGCATCAAACAGGGCTTCGATGTCGGCGGGTTCAACGCGCATGCGGCTGGGAAAGACAGGAGAAGACGCGCCCAAGGATACCTGCCCGCGCGCGCCTCACCCAGCGCCCGGGCGCCGCATGTGAAGCGCGGGTGCAAGCAGCGTCGTGTTTTCGCACCTTCGATTAACGCCCGGCCCGCCAGTGTGAGGTGATCCCCCTTCCCGCCAGCTCCCGGAGTCGCCTCATGGCCGCCAGCAAGAAAAGCACGAAGAACGCCCCCGCACCCGCCACCGATGTCCGCGGCGAAGGGGATGAACTGCACCAGCGCGCGGGCAACGGCCACCCCGGGCTGACCACCAACCAGGGCATTCCGGTCGGTGACAACCAGAACTCGCTGCGCGCCACCCCGCGCGGGCCGACCCTGCTGGAAGACTTCATCCTTCGCGAGAAGATCACCCACTTCGATCACGAGCGCATCCCCGAGCGCATCGTGCATGCCCGCGGCAGCGCGGCGCACGGCTATTTCGAGCTGACCCGCTCGCTTGGCGAGTACACCCGGGCGCGGATCCTCAATGAAGTGGGCGTACGCACCCCGGTGTTCACCCGCTTCTCCACCGTGGCCGGTGGCGCCGGGTCGGTCGACACCCCGCGTGACGTGCGCGGCTTCGCGGTCAAGTTCTATACCAAGGAGGGCAACTGGGACCTGGTCGGCAACAACATCCCGGTGTTCTTCATCCAGGACGCGATCAAGTTCCCCGACCTGATCCACGCGGTGAAGATGGAGCCGGACCGGGCATTCCCGCAGGCAGCCAGCGCACACGATACCTTCTGGGACTTCGTCTCGCTGATGCCCGAGTCGATGCACATGATCATGTGGGCGATGAGCGACCGCACGATCCCGCGTTCGCTGCGCACCATCGAGGGCTTCGGCATCCACAGCTTCCGCCTGATCAACGATGCCGGCGAGTCGACCTTCGTCAAATTCCACTGGCGGCCGAAGCTGGGCATCCAGTCCACCGTCTGGGACGAGGCGGTGAAGCTGCAGAGCGCGGACAACGACTTCCACCGCCGTGATCTGTTCGAGGCGATCACCACCGGCAACTTCCCCGAGTGGGAACTGGCGGTACAGCTGTTCACCGAGGAACAGGCCGAGGCTTTCCCGTTCGACCATCTGGATTCGACCAAGATCATTCCCGAGTCGCTGGTGCCGCTGACCGTGATCGGGCGCATGGTGCTGGACCGCTGGCCGGACAACTTCTTCGCCGAAACCGAGCAGGTCGCCTACTGCCCGGCCAACGTGCCGCCGGGCATCGACTTCAGCAACGATCCGCTGCTGCAGGGCCGCCTGTTCTCCTACCTGGATACCCAGCTCAGCCGCCTGGGCGGCCCGAACTTCCACCAGATCCCGGTCAATGCGCCCAAGTGCCCCTTCGCCAATCATCAGCGCGACGGGCACATGCAGATGAACATCCCCAAGGGACGGGTCGCCTACGATCCCAGTTCGCTGGAGGGCGACAGCCCGCGCGAGACCGCCGATGGCTTCCCGAGCCACGCCACCGCGCCGGATGACGGCCGCAAGGGGCGCGTGCGGGCCGACAGCTTCGCCGATCACTACAGCCAGGCCCGGATGTTCTTCCGCAGCCTGGAGGCACCGGAACAGGCCCATCTGGCCTCGGCGCTGGTGTTCGAGCTGTCCAAGGTGGAGACGGTCAAGGTGCGCGAGCGCACCGTGAGCCATCTGCGCAACATCGATGAGGCCCTGGCCAAGCGGGTTGCCGATGGTCTGGCGATGCCGGCCCTGCCCGAGCCGGCCGCCACCCAGACCCCGGCGCAGGATTTCCCGAAGGCGCCGGAAGTGCGCATCATCGGCCGCACCAAGGACCTGCTGACCGGTCGCTGCATCGGCATCCTGTTCGACGAGGGCTCCGATGCGGCGCTGATCGCCAACCTGCGCAAGGCGGCCGACAAGGCCGGCGCCAGCGTCAAGCTGGTTGCGCCCAAGATCGGTGGCGCCAGGCTCAGTGACGGCAAGACGCTGGCGGCGGATGGCCAGCTGGCCGGTACGCCGTCGGTGGTCTTCGATGCGGTGGCCGTCGTACTCAGCCCCGAGGCGGCAAAGAAGCTGGGCAAGGAATCGGCCGCAATCGATTTCGTCAGCGATGCCTGGGTCCACCTGAAGGCGATCGCCGCCGATGATGGCGCGCAGGCGCTGTTGAAGATCGCGCGTGTCGGCAACGATGCCGGGGTGGTGGAAGCCGAGGATGCCAAGGCCTTCCTTGCCGCCGCCGCTACGCGGCAATGGGCCCGCGAACCGAAGGTGCGCACGCTCTCCTGAGCGGCGCCACCTTCGTCACCAGACAGGAGCATGACCATGCCGCGCGGTGATAAATCCAGCTATACCGACAAGCAGAAGCGCAACGCCGAGCACATCGAGGAAAGCGAGAAAGACCAGGGCCGCAGCGAAGCGGCTGCGGAGCGCATCGCCTGGGCCACGGTCAACAAGCAGGATGGTGGCGGGAAGAAGAGCGGTAGTGCGAACAAGACCGCCGCCAAAACCACGAAGACCTCGAAGACCTCGAAGACCGCGGCGACGAAGAAGGCAGCGGTAAAGAAAACCGCTGCGAAGAAGGCCGCTGCGAAAGCAGCGCCCGGGAAGGCCACCAAGAAAACTGCAAAGAAGACGGCGACGCAGGCCGCTGAAAAAGCGACGACAAAAACCGCGATCAAGAAAACGGCAAAGAAGGTGGCGAAGAAGACCGTCGCCAAGCAGGCCACCGGCAAAGCGGCCTCGAAAACCGCCACCGGGGCGCCTGCGAAAAAGACGGCAGCGACCGGCGCCCGCAAGCGAGCAGCCGGCAAGGGCTGACGTACGCGCAGGGCCGACCGTGCATCTACCGCGTGCTGCCTGAAGCAGCAGGCGGCAGAGCACTTACCGTTGCGCTTACCGCGCCGCTGGCGCGGTGGACGGCCTGGATGGGGTGACCGTTCGGGGCGCCACCGGTTTGACTGGCAAGGGCAACGACTGCAGCCGACGGATCGCGCTGATCGGCACGGCTTCGGCGCGCCGTTGCTCCGGCCACCACAGGAACACGAACGCACTGCTGGATCCCAGCAGTTTCGCGGTGCCCGGCAGCGCTGCAGCGTCACCTCCGAGCACGACCTGCACTGGTGTACCGCCCCTACCATCGCGGATCTTCTCGGCCGAGCTCAGCGCATACAGCGCCGCGCCGAATGCCATGAAGCAGACCACCGCAATACACATGCCGGTCAGCGGACGCAGCCCGGAGAATTCCCAGTTCATCCACGGCGACTCCGAGAACAGCATCCGCCATCCCCAATGCCGCGCACGCAGGCGTGCCACCTTGGCTGGATTGCGCCGCCGCAGTCTTTCCGGCCAGCCCAGCAGCACTGCCAGCAACGCGCCCAACAGCAGGATCAGCACGTAGGCCGGATCACGCAGCCCGGCCACCAGGAAGTCGCTGACCTGCAGGTAATCCAGGATCGACAACCGGAACTTGAAATAGAAGAAGTAGCTCGACCACAACCCCAGCACGGACAGGAATACGTAGCCCCCACTCACCATCAACGCCGGCTCCTGCCGCAGCAGGCGCCAGATCACAGCCACCATCGAGTCTTCATTGCCGTGCGTGACCGGCAGCAACGACCAATCGGTCGGCGTCTGCTCCGCCGGGACATCCCCGTGAATGCTGCCCTCGTCCCTGTTGCCCATGCGCCCCCCCCCGTTCGGCAGAGCATCGCGCACTTTGGCGATGGACGGAAGCGGGCCGGCCTTACTGCACGCTGAAACTGGCGACCGTGGCGTGCTCGGTTCCCTCGATGCGCAGGTCGATGGCGAAGCGGTCGCACAGCCGGTGCACGATCGCCAGGCCGAGCCCGAAGCCGGCGCTGCCCTCGCCTTTCGCGAATGGCTGCATGATCGTGTCAGGGTCACCTGCCGGCGCCGTGTTGCGGATGCGCAGTCGTCCAGCCGCCACATCGATGTACACCTCACCCGCCCGGGTATGCGCAAACGCATTGCCGACCAGATTGGCCAGCAGCATGTGCAGCACCGGCCCCGGTACCGGCAGGCTCACGTCGGCTGGCACGTCCACCCGCACCGCCACCGGCTTGCCCTCCAGCAGCACGGCCTGCTCGACCACCACCTGTTCCAGCACCGGCAGCACCGCCAGTGGCGTCGCGTCCTGTTCCACGTTCTCTTCGCGGGCCAGTGTCAGCAGGGTGATGACGGTCTGTTCGAGTTGACGCGCCGAATGCTGGACATGCGCGAGCTGCCGCCGCCCGGCCCCGGACAGGCCAGGTTCGCTGGCCAGCTGTTCGGTGGCACTGCGGATCACCGCCAGGGGCGTGCGCAGCTCATGGCTGGCATCACGGGTAAAGGCATGCTCGCGCGCAATGAAGGCACGCACGCGCCCGCTCAGATTGTCCAGGCCGCGGGCGAGCACGCCGACCTCGTCATCGGGGAAGTCCCCGGCGAACCCCACCGGCAACCTGTCCGGCGCCATGCCGTCGACCAGCGCCGCCAGCTTCGACAAGGGACGCGTGGTCCGTCGCGCCAGCCATGCGCCGGCCAGGATGGCGACCACCACCACGGCCAGCCCGGACCAGGCCAGCAGCGCCAGAATCTGGCTGCGCATCGGCCGCACCACCAGCTGCTGGCTGACCTCGGCGACCAGCCATCCCGGTGTACCGGCTCCGCCCGGCGGCAGCGCGCGCAGGTGATAGTGCCGCCCTTCGGTGCCGGCGATCTCGCGGCGCCATGGCTCAGCATCGAAGGCGGCCTTGAGATCCGTGGGGAAGCTGGCAGGGCTGTCATGGACCGCCATGAACGCATTGCGCGGTGGCGACCAGGTCCCACTCGCGGCCCGCTGCTCCAGTTGCTGCTGCGCTTCCTGCTCAAGCATTGCGTCGAAGAACCGGTCTTCGACGCTGTACACGAACACCGCCACGTACAGGCCGAACAGGCCGGCCACCGCCAGCGCGAACACCGCGAAGGCCAGCATCAACCGGTTGCGCAGGCGATGCACCCGTGCCGTCATGCGTCGGCCTCCAGCCTGAAGCCGACCTCGTGCACGGTCTTGAGCATCGGCCGGTCGAAGGGCTTGTCCAGCCCCTGTCGCAACAGATACAGATGCGAGCGCAGCGGATCCGAGGGCGGTGCTTCATCGCCCCAGAGGCGCCGGATCAACTCGCTGCGGGTCACCGTGCGCGGCCAGGCTTCGGCGAGCAGCACCAGCAGGCGGTAGGCCGTCTGCGGCAACTCGATCGGCTGCTCACCGCGGTGTACGGTCCCGCTGCGGCGGTCGATGCCGAGAGATCCGACGCGCAGCACATGCCCGTCGCGTCGGCCGTGCCGATGGGCCAGGGCCAGGCACCGCGCCAGCAGTTCCTCGCCTGCGAACGGTTTGACCAGGTAATCATCGGCACCGGCCTGGAAGCCGACCAGCTTGTCGGCCAGCGTGTCGCGCGCGGTCAGCATCAGGATCGGGATGTGGCGGTCGGCCTGCTCACGCAGATGGCTGCATACGCGCAGGCCATCCATGCCTGGAAGGGTGAGGTCCAGCACCAGCACATCCGGCGGCTCTGCCAATGCCATCTGCAGGCCACTGCGGCCATCGGCGGCAAAGGCCACGCGATGGCCGCGGGCCTCCAGCAGCGTGGCCATGCCGGCGCGCAACGCCGGGTTGTCCTCGATCACCAGGATGTGCAGGCCATCGTCCATGGGTCAGCCTTCGATCGTGTCCTTGAGCTGCTTAGCTTCGGCCATGTCCGGGTGGGTTTCCAGCAGTTTGCCGAGTACCGCGCGCGCCTGTGCCACCTCGCCCAGCCGCCAATGCGCCTGTGCGATGCCCAGCGGCAGCTGCGGTTCGCTCATGTACGGGGCGGCCAGCTGCATGATCGACAGCGCATCACGTACAGCCGCATCGTCCTGCGCGGCCTGCAGCTGGTAGTAGCCGAGCACGCCGATCAGCTGATCGTGATAGCCGGTACGGTTGCTGGCCAGCTCGCGCTTGACCGCCTCGCCTTCACCGGCCAGCAGCCGCTGCACCAGCGCCATGCTGGCCTCATCGCGCCACGGCGTGCGCGCGATCGGCGTGCGGCCGGTGGCCTGCACGATCGCCTCGGCCACGGCCGGTGTCGAATAGGGGTTCTGCCCGGTGATCAGGCGCCCGTCCACCACCAGCTTGGGCATCATCAGCGGCGCCTGCTCCCAGCGCGCGCCACGCTCGCGCAGCGCGGTTTCCAGCAGGAACGGAAACTCCTTCGCCCAGCGCTTGCCGAACACCCCTTCCTCTGCATTGGTGAAGCCGGTCATGCGGCGCCCGGCCACCAGCAGCGATCCGTCCGCCAGCCGCACGTCCACCAGTGCGGCCGGGCCGTGGCAGACCGCCGCGACCACCGCGCCACGGTCGTGCATCGTGCCGAGCAGCCCCCGCAGCGCGGGGTCGGCCGGCAGGTCGAACATCGCGCCCTTGCCACCGACCACGTAGACCGCCGCATAGTCGGCGGCGCTGAGGGTCGCGGTGGCGCGGGTATCGGACAGCAGTGCGGCCGCGGCCGGATCGGCCAGGACGCGTGCGTTGAAGGGCTCCTCGGCGTTGAACTTGTCGGCCTCGACCGGTCCGCCTTGCGGGCTGGCGACCTGCACGGCCAGGCCGTTGTCGCGGAAGATCAGGTAGGCCTGCGCGAACTCGTCCATCTCGAAGCCGGGACGGGTCTTGCCCTGGTCGCGGCCTTCGCCGCTGACCACGATCAGCACGGTATCGGTGGCCGCAGGGCGGGCATGCACGGTGGAAACGGCCAGCAACATGGCCAGGGCGGCACCGGTGCGGCGCAGCAGGGACAGCATCATGGGCGACACTCCTTGGAAGGTGGCCCCAGCCTGCCGCGCCGATGTGAATCAGATTTCAAGCTGTCGCGCACGTACACGCAGCTGAACGACCTCACTGCGCCGGGCCGGGTCGATGGCTCCCCCGGCCCGAAGATGCGAAAATCCCTCCCCCTCCAGGGCAGGCCCCGCGCCAGCCGATTCCCGAGATACCGTGAAGACCCCCCAAGGCTTGCAGGCGCTGATCGACGACGGCGTGATCGATGAAGTGCTCCGCCCGCTCAAGAGCGGCAAGGAAGCAGCGGTATACGTGGTCCGCAGCGGCGACGACGTGCGCTGTGCCAAGGTCTACAAGGACATGGCCCAGCGCAGTTTCCAGCAGCGCGTGCAGTACCAGGAAGGCCGCAAGGTCCGTGGCAGCCGCGAAGCGCGCGCCGTGGGCAAGGCGAGCAATTACGGCCGCAAGCAGCAGGAAGCGGCCTGGAAGAACACCGAGGTCGAAGCGCTGTACCAGCTGCGCGATGCCGGCGTGCGCGTGCCCGAGCCGTACGGCTACTTCCACGGCGTGCTGGTGATGGAGCTGGTCACCGATGCCGAGGGCTATTCCGCCGCGCGCCTGGGCGAGGTCGAGCTCAGTCCTGAACAGGCCCGCGAGTTCCACCAGATCCTGGTCCGCCAGGTGGTGCGGATGCTGTGCTGCGGCCTGATCCACGGCGATCTGTCGCCGTACAACGTGCTGGTCGGCCCGGAAGGCCCGGTGGTGATCGATTTCCCGCAGGTGGTCAGTGCGGCGGGCAACAACGCCGCGCGCACGATGCTGCTGCGCGACGTCAACAACCTCACCGCCTATCTGGGCCGCTGGGCGCCGGAACTGCTGGAGACCTGGTACGGCGAAGAGATGTGGGCGCTGTTCGAGGCCGGCGACCTGCTGCCGGACAGCGTGCTGACCGGCGAATTCGAACAGGATGAAAGCAGCATCGACCTGGATGGCGTACGCCATGCCATCAACGATGCGCGCGAAGAAGCGCTGATCCGCCAGCAGGGTCGCGAGGCGGCGGAAGAGAACGACGACTGAACCCGTCCGCCGGCAGCGTGCGCCGGCGGACGGGTTCGACCGGCACAACGCCCCGCCGACGCGGGGCGTTCCGGTTTACCCGGCGGGCCGCACGATCATGCCGCCTGCAACGGCGCCGGCCGGACCCGCGCCGTGGCATCGGGTTCCAGGGTGAACACCGCCACCGACCCGGTCAGTGCGTGCGCCTGCTGCTCCAGCGCGCGGCTGGCGGCGGTGGCTTCTTCCACCAGCGCCGCATTCTGCTGGGTGACCTGGTCCATCTGCACCACCACCTGGTTGACCTGCTCGATGCCCGCGGCCTGTTCCTTGGTCGCCGCGGCGATGTCGCTCATCAGCTGGTTGGTGCGCGAACTGGCCTGGGTCAGGCGGGCGATCGCCGCTTCGGACTGCACCGTGACATTCAGCCCGGTCCTGACGTTGGCGCTGGCGTCGTCGATCAGCTCCTTGATCTCCTTGGCCGCGGTGCCGGCACGCTGGGCCAGGGTCCGGACCTCGGTGGCGACGACCGCGAAGCCGCGCCCGTTCTCGCCGGCGCGGGCCGCTTCCACCGCAGCGTTCAGCGCCAGGATATTGGTCTGGAACGCGATGCCGTCGATGACCGAGGAGATCTCGGCGATGCGCGCCGAGGACTGGTCGATCTGGCTCATCACCGCCGCCACCTGCGCGATCGCCTGCTCGGTCGCCTTGACCGCGGCACCGGCTGCATGGGCTTCAAGGTCGGCCTGGTTGGCCAGTTCGGCGTTCTGCCGGACCGTGGAGGTCAGCTCTTCCATCGACGCGGCCGCCTCCTCCAGATTGGCGGCCTGCTGCTCGGTGCGGCGCGACAGGTCATTGTGGCCGGCCGCCAGTTCCTGCGCGGCATCGTTGATGCTGCCGGCCGCGCCCTGGATCTGCCGCACGATGCCGGTCAACTGCCCGGCGGTCACCGTGGCATCGTCGCGCATCTGCGCGAACACACCCTCGTAGTGGCCCTCCATCCGCGCGGTCAGGTCGCCGGTGGAGATCGCGCGCAGCACCTGCGACAGGTCGGCGATGCTGCTCTGTGAACTGGCCATCATGCCGTTGAGCTGGGCCACCATGGCCCGGAACTGGAACTGGAAGGCCTGCTCGCTGCCGCGCACCGAGAAGTCACCGGCACGCGCGGCGGCGGCCAACGTCTCGATCTGCTGGTTGATCGCCATCAGGCTGTCCTTGACGTTGGCCATGGTGGTGGTCAACACGGCCTTCTCGCCGGGGTAGCTGTCCAGGTCGCGACTGAGGTCGCCGATCGCGTAGCGCTGCATCACCTCGACCATGTGGAACTCGACGGCGACGTGGGAACCGACCAACGCGTTCGTGGCGTGGATCATCCGCCCGAAATCGCCGGGGAAGGCCGTCTCATCCATGCGATGGCTGATGGCCCCGGCTTCATGCTGACGCGCCATGTCCAGCTGCGCGGCGATGGCGCCCTGGACGCTCTGCCGAACCGTGGCCATCGCGTTGCCGAGCTGGGTGATCTCATCGCGGCCGCCCAGATCGACGTCGTCGGCCAGATCACCCTTGGCCATGCGGTTCGCCAGGCCGACGGCGCGGGCCAGCGGACCGGTCAGGCTGCGGCCGATCAGCACGGAGGCGGCGATGCCGACCACCAGCGCGATCGCACCCAGCACCAGCAGCTGCAGCAGGGTCCGCTCACCCAGCCGGATCGCCTGGGCAGCGGCCTGGCGGCTTTGCTTTTCCTCGTAGACCACGCCATTGCTGAGCGCCTGGTTCCAGCTATTGGCCGCCTGCTGCACGGCGCCCAGGGTGAGCGCCGTGGCACCGGCAACATCGCCCTGCTGCAGCTGTTCGCTCATCTGCTTGTTGAGCGGACGCGCCACCGCGCGGGCCGCCGCGATGGCCTCGCCGATGGCCTTGTCCTCGGGCTGCGTGGGCAGCGCCTGGTAGGCGGCCCAGCTGGCTTCATAGCGCGCGACCAGCGCGGCGATGCGTGCTTCGTCATCGGCCAGACCGTCGCCCTGGCGGATCAGCATCTCCCGGCGCACGACCATCATCTGGTTGTTGGCATCGAGCATGTCCGAGAGCAGCCTCACCTTGGTCACGTTGACCTCGACCACCTGCTGCATCGCGCGCTTCTGCTCGGCGCTGCCAGTCGCGCCGGTGGCCACCACGGCCGCCACCAGCAGCAACAACAGGCCAAAACCCATACCTAGACGCCAGACAACACTGACGTTGCGCAGATAATTCATGAGACATCCAAAAACGTGGGGGGTGGGCTGGTATCGGCGCCAGGGCCAGCGGCTTGACCGGCTAGCGTGATCACGCTGTGAATGGATTCACCTTAGGCGCGCCGCGTGCGCGTTCCCGTGCGCCACTCAGCCGCGCGTCAGGGTTTTCACGGCGAGTGCGCACACCGGGCAGGCATGGTGGAAACACGTTCCCGCTGGAGTTGCCGATGTCCCTTCGCCTGCACCGAATCGCCCGCCTCACCGCGCTCGCCCTCGCCTTGGGAGCGTCCTCCGGCTGGGCGGTCGCACAGACGGCACCCGCGGCCACTCCCGCTGACACGGCCACCGCCAAGACACCCGTGGCGACCGGCGTCCGCTCTGATCTACACGCGCAGGTGCTGCTGGATCGCGCCCATTTCTCGCCGGGGCAGATCGATGGCGAAGTCGGCTCGAACCAGAAACGCGCGGTCTCCGGCTTCCAGGCCGCGCGAGGATTGAAGGTCACCGGCGAACTGGACGATGCGACGTGGAAGGCCCTGCAGCCGGACAGCGCTCCGCCCTTGGTGCGCTATACGCTGACCGCCGAGGACGTTGCCGGCCCGTTCAACCCCGTGCCGAAGGGCCCGGCCGAACAGGCCAAGTTGAAAGCGCTCGGCTTCGGCTCGGTGGAAGAGGCGCTCGGCGAACGCTTCCATGCCTCGCCGGAACTGCTCAAAACCCTTAACCCGGGCGTGGACCTGGGCAAGGCCGGCAGTGTGATCCAGGTACCGAACATCTCCGTCACACCGTTGGCCAAGGCCAGCAAGCTGGTGATCGACAAATCCGACTCGACGCTGCGCCTGTTCGATGCCGACGGCAAGGTCTATGCGCAGTTCCCGGTTTCCTCGGGCAGCAGGCATGACCCGCTGCCGATCGGGAAGTGGAAGATCCTGGGCATTTCGCGCGATCCGACCTTCCACTACAACCCCAAGCTGTTCTGGGACGCCAAGGCCGGTGACAGCAAAGCGGTGCTGCCGCCCGGCCCGAACAACCCGGTCGGCGTGGTCTGGATCGATATCTCCAAGCCGCACTACGGCCTGCACGGCACCCCGGAGCCCGGCCACGTCGGCAAGACCGAATCGCACGGCTGCGTGCGCATGACCAACTGGGATGCGCTGCAGGTGGCCGACGCAGTGGATGCCTCCGTGCCGGTCGTGATGCAGGAGTAAGCAGATGAAGATCCTGCGACTGCTGGCGGTGGGCCTGGTCATCGGCGTGGTCGGGTACTGGCTGCTGGGGCCTGGCCCCTCTGCCCGCCTGGGAGCCGCCGAGCCGGCCAAGATAGGCTCGGCCACGAGTTCCACCCGCGCCGCACTCGATGCGCCACCGCCACCTGCTGCCACCCCGGCCCCGACGCCGGTACCGATCCAGACCACGCCCACACCGCCCGCGCCTGACGCGGGCGGTGCCGCACCGGCACCGGCAAACGCGGCCGGCGCCTTGCTGCTCCCGGTGCAGGGCATCGGTGCCGAGCAACTGCAGGACACCTTCACCGATGCACGCAGCGAAGGTCGCGTGCACGATGCGATCGACATCCTTGCGCCAAACGGCACGCCGGTGCTGGCGGTTGCCGATGGGACGGTCGAAAAGTTGTTCGACAGCGTGCGGGGCGGGCTGACCGTGTACCAGTTCGAGCCGAGCGGCCGCTACTGCTACTACTACGCGCACCTGGACCGCTATGCCGACGGTCTGGCCGAGAAGAAGACCATCAAGCGTGGCGAGGTGATCGGCTATGTCGGCAGCACCGGCAATGCCAGCCCCGACGCGCCGCACCTGCATTTCGAGATCCACGTACTGGGCCCGGAAAATCAGTGGTGGAAAGGCGAATCCATCAACCCCTATCCGGTGCTGAAAGGTCAGCAGGCGCTCTGATCAACGGGGGCCGGGGGTAGCGTTCCGGATCGCCCGCGCCAGTTCCCAGGCACGGCCGCGCAGCGCATCCAGGCGGTCATTGAGTTCGCCAGCGTCTGCCTTCCACTGGAAGCGGCCGTTGCTGTAATCCTGGCCAAGCGCGAGGTCGTTGAAAGACCCCATGCCACCGTAGGCGCGCAGCAGGCTTTCCGGCGCGCCGGGATTGCCCTGCTCGAGCTGGGTGATGACGCGCCGCATCCAGTCCGCCCAGTGGCGTTCGCCGTCGCCGCGCAACAGCGCTTCAAGCTCGGATACCACCGCATGCAGGGCGCGGTTCGCGCTGCTCATGCCGATGCCCGCCTGATCTCCCGTTTCCATGCCGCCCCGGTGTCTCGTTGAGTGGCTGCACAGCATGCCATGGTGTCGATGGCGCGAGCGCGAACGTTGCGGTCAGCTGCCCGGGCGCACTCAGTAAAACTACTGGCGCGAATGCGGGAAATTGCCGTTGTCGCGGTCATCCACGCGGCGGACACTGGGCCCTGACGGCACGCCCTGCCCGTTCTGGAGAAGACCGTGACGATGTCCGCCCCCCGTATCGCCCTGCTCGTGTTGTCTGGCGTACTCGCAGCAGGTGCTGCCGCGGCGCAGGACCTGCCTGCCACCGCATCGGACCGCTTCGCGATGCTGGATCGCAATGGCGATGGCAAGGTCAGCCGTGATGAGTATGACGGTGACGCGTTCTTCCGTCTGGTCGATGCGGATCACAACTACCGCGTGAGCGTCGATGAAGTACAGGCGGTACTGGGACCGCAACGCGACGGTGAGTTCTCCGCTACCGAGTGGCTACGCATCGCCGACCAGAATGGTGACGGTGAACTGAGTGCCGAAGAGATGCGCCGCTCCTCGGAGATGCGTTTCCAACGGCTGGATGCGAACCAGGACGGCAACCTGGAGTTGTCCGAAGTACGGGTGGGCATCGGCCAGCGCTGAGGCGCCCCGGCCACGAAAAAGCCCCGCTTTCGCGGGGCTTTTCCTGCACCTTCAGGCACTACCGGGCATGCCCGGCACGCCCGCACCTGATCAGGCGAACGGGTCCTGCAGGACCATGGTGTGGTCGCGGTCCGGGCCGGTCGAGACGATGCTGACCGGGCAACCGGCCAGCTCTTCCAGCGCGCGCAGGTAAGCGCGGGCGGCCGGCGGCAGGTCATCCCAGTTGGTGATGCCGTGGGTGTTCTCGGTCCAGCCCGGGAACTCCAGGTACACCGGGGTGCATTCTTCCCAGCCCTGCGCGTCCAGCGGCGCGTACTCGGTACGCTTGCCACGGTATTCGTAGGCGATGCAGACCTTCAGCTTCTCCATGCCGTCGAGCACGTCCAGCTTGGTGATGCACAGGCCGCTGATGCCGTTGATGGCCACGGCGCGCTTGAGCGCGACGATGTCCATCCAGCCGCAGCGACGCGGGCGGCCGGTCGAAGCGCCGTACTCGGCACCGCGGTCGCGGATGCCCTGGCCGACTTCATCGTCCAGCTCGGTCGGGAACGGGCCACCGCCGACGCGGGTCGCGTAGGCCTTGGCGATGCCCAGCACGTAGTCGATCGCATCGGCGCCGACGCCGGCACCGGCCAGTGCACCACCCACGGTGGTGTTGGAGCTGGTGACGTACGGGTAGGTGCCGTGGTCGATGTCCAGCAGTGCGCCCTGGGCGCCTTCGAACAGCACGCGCTTACCCTGCTTGCGCAGGTCATGCAGGATGCCGGCGACGTCGGACTTCATCGGCTCGACGTATTCGCCGAAGGCCAGTGCTTCGTCGTAGGTCTTCTGGAAGTCGACCGCGTCGGTATTGAGGTACTTGGTCAGCACGAAGTTGTGGTAATCCAGCGCGGTGCGCAGGAGTTCTTCCAGCTGGGCCGGGTAATGCAGGTCGGCGATGCGGATGCCGCGACGCGCCACCTTGTCTTCATACGCCGGGCCGATGCCACGGCCGGTGGTGCCGATCGCCTTGCCGCCGGCAGCGCGTTCGCGCGCCTGGTCCAGAGCGATGTGGTACGGCATGATCAGCGGCGCGGCCGGGGAGATCTTCAGGCGCGAACGCACTTCCACGCCGGAGGTTTCCAGCTCGGCGATTTCCTTCTGCAGCGCGGCCGGCGAGATCACCACGCCGTTGCCGATCAGGCACAGCGCGTCTTCGCGCAGGATGCCCGACGGGATCAGGTGCAGCACGGTCTTCTTGCCATTGATGACAAGGGTGTGGCCGGCGTTGTGGCCGCCTTGGAAACGCACTACGGCACCGATTTCCTCGGTGAGCAGATCGACGATCTTGCCCTTGCCTTCATCGCCCCACTGGGCACCAAGCACTACGACAGACTGACCCATGACGGGCTCCTCATATGTTGCGGCCATCGGGGCCGCGGACGGGTAAACCGTGGCAGGGCTGGCCAGCGCGGTGATGGCGGCTCCAAACGGGGAGCGGCCGGCGATGGAAGGCCCAGACACGGAAAAAGCCGAACGGGGAGGCCCGTCCGGCTTTTTTGCATTATCCGGGTTTCCTTGGGCAGGTGCCACCCCGCTGGCGGCCCGTGTTGGCAACCGGTCAGGACGGGCCCACCGGGTAGTGCCGGCCGCTGGCCGGCTCCC
>NZ_KV791254.1:0-531 GCF_001807865.1 Stenotrophomonas sp. HMSC10F06
CGCACGCCGCGCCAGCGCCAGCGCCACGCGCACCCAGCAGGCCGCGCGTGGCAGCGCCGCCGAACGCAGTGCCGAACCGCAGCGGGCGGTTGCCAGCCAGGCGCCGTTGACCCCGGCCATGCCGGCGGCGACCGTGCGGCAGTTCCCGTTCGGTGAGGTCGGCAACCTGCAGGCCAAGCCCTGGCCGCGGTCCAGCCTGGCCCCGGCTGCGGGCGGGGCGCTCAATGCGAGCTTCTCCACGCAGGCGCCGCAGGCTGCGTTCTATCCCTTCGAGCCGCGTCTGCAGGAGTCAGCCGAAACGGCCGAACCCGCACGCCGGCACCGCGACTGAGCATCGTCGCGGCGACGCTCCGCTCCGGCCCGTGCGCCGGAGCGTTCCCCCCCCCCCTTTTTTTTCCTGACCCGGAGGCTCGTGTCTGATGACCGCCCGTATCCGTACCCACGCCCTGGCGCTGATCGCCATGACGCTCCCACTGGTGGCCTGCGCCCAGTCGCCGTCGCCGGCCACCGCTGCCGCCCCGGCGGCGGCCG
>NZ_KV791255.1:0-123613 GCF_001807865.1 Stenotrophomonas sp. HMSC10F06
TTGCTGACGGTTAAAAGCGGGGGGATTACCGGTTGAATCACACAAATACGCGATGATGCAGGAATTGGGTGTCCACGGGACTGTTGAACTCGTGCGTAAGGCTGAGGCGCTTGGGGTGATCTCTCCTCGAATCGACAGAAGAACCGCACGGTAGAAGCCCCGGTTCAGGTAGACGAGGAAAAGATCGAATCAGCCAGGCCACGAGGTTCACCCGCACTGCCAGTAGAAATACTGAGCGCAACACAGTGAATACGCTCTTGCCAGTCCTGTGGCCGGGAGAACACAGTGGAGACAGGCCTTTTCATGCCCCTGCTCGCGGGACTGGAACCGCATGGCTATCGACCAGCGGAGCCAGCTAAGCCTGCGAGCGGCCATCACCCAGGGCCTCATTTTACCCCGCCCAATCGAGCCCATTTCCATGCGCCCAATGCCTTGTGGTTCGTCGCTCTTGCTGATGTCAGTCCTGCTTCTTCCAGCATGCCAGCGGCCTGAGAGCCAGCCCAATCGAGCGGAACCATCCACGGCTCCAGATACACGATCGGCCTCGGCAAACGAACAAGACGACGCAGAGGCGCGCGCGATCGCGAAAGATGCCTACATCTATGCGTTTGCAATGCTCGAGAACTACAACACGCTCTACAAGCAAGTGGCCTCGCCTGATGCGCCCGAATACGTCGGCGGCTTCGGCAAGTTCAGGCACTACGCGCAGCTCTACACGCCGGACAACCACGATGTCGTGACCCCCAACAACGACACGCCCTATTCTTGGGCCTGGCTGGATCTGCGCGCTGAACCCTGGGTCGTTACCGTCCCCAAGGTGCCCGAGGGACGCTACTACGTTCAGCAGTGGGTAGACCTCTTCACCTACAACTTTGCCTACATCGGCTCGCGCGCCACCGGCAACGGCGCAGCCAGCTACCTGATCGCCGGTCCCGGCTGGAAGGGCGATACGCCCGCTGGCATCAAGCAGGTGTTTCCTTCAGAGACCTCGCTGGTCTTGACGCTGACACGCACCGCCTTGAACGGACCCGACGACATCGGCAACGTCAAGAAGATCCAGGAAGGGATGAAGCTTCAGCCCTTGAGCAGCTACCTGAAGACGCAGGCCCCTCCGGCGGCCCCGGAGATTCAGTTCCCCGCTTATGACGCCGATAAGGTCCATTCCCACGATTTCATCGGCTATCTGAATTTCCTGCTGCAGTTCACCCAACCGACGAATCCGAGCGAAGCCGGTCTGATGGAGCGTTTCGCGAAGATCGGGATCGGCCCAGGACGACCGTTTGACGCCACGTCCCTGAGTCAGGCTCGCCTGGCGGCGATCGATGCGGGCGTAGCCGATGCAAAGGCCGCAATGGCCGAGAAGGCCAAAGCAACGCTATCGTCCAACGGACTGTTTGGCTCTCGCGCGGTTCTGAAGGACGACTACCTCACCCGTTCCATTGCCGCCGAGAAGGGGCTGTATGGAAACTCCATCGAGGAAGCGTGGTATGGCGGCTATGTGGGCGACGGCAATACGCCTTCGATGATCCACTTCAGCAAGGATGCCATCCCGCCTGCGAAGTTCTTCTGGTCGGTCACGCTGTATACCTTGCCGGACCGGTTCCTCTACGCCAATGAACTGAAGCGCTATTCGATTGGCGACCGGACCCACGGGCTCAAGTATGACCCCGATGGCGGGCTGACCCTGTATATCGGCCACGTCTCGCCCGGGAAGGAAAAGGAGAGCAACTGGCTGCCCGCGCCGGCCGGTCCCTACAGCGCTGTGGGGCGGGTTTACGGCCCGAGCCAAGCCGCCATCGAAGGCAAGTGGAACCTGCCTCCTTTGCAGCCGGTTCAGACACACACGCCTTGATTCGCGCAGGACCTATGTCGGCGAACTAGACCACCCAGGAGATACCGCATGCACGATCATCGAATTCCGTCTGCTCCGGGGATCGGGTTGCTCCTTGTCCTCACTGGCTGCATGACGCTCAGTGCTTGTAACGAACGGGCATCGTCCGGCAAGGAGACGGACCCGGCCGCCAGCGCGAGCCAACCGACTCCGTCCGCGCAAGCGCCGGCAGACGCGTCAGCGTTGGACGAAGCCAGGACGACCGCCAGGGACGCGTATGTCTACGGTGTCCCGATGGTGGACACCTACAAGACCGTCTACGCGTTCAACGTCGACACCGCCAACCCGCAGTACAAGGGGCCGTTCAATTCCATCCTGAACATCGCCCGGGTGTTCACCCCGGACGACACCGCTTTCGTCACGCCCAATTCGGATACGCCCTATTCCTTCGCCATGCTGGATCTGCGGGCGGAGCCGGTCGTCATTACCGTGCCGAAGATGGAGAAAGACCGCTACTTCGTTTTCCAGTTGATGGATCTCTACACCTTCAATTTCGACTACATCGGCAGTCGCACTACCGGCAATGACGGCGGCAGCTTCCTGATTGCAGGGCCGGGCTGGAAGGGCGAGGCCCCCAATGGCGTCAGCAAGGTGATCCGGTCTGAGACCGACCTGGTCAGCGTGGTTGGACGGACGCAGCTTTTTAACGCCGCAGACTTGGAGAACGTGAAGAAGATCCAGGCCGGTTACAAGGTGCAGCCGTTGTCAGCGTTCGCGGGTACGCCGGCGCCGCCGCCCGCGCCAGCCATCGCATGGATCAAACCAACACCGCCCGCGCAGGACCGCACGTCGCTGGAGTTCTTCAACCAGCTGGCCTTCCTCCTGCAGTTCGCGCAGCCGCCGCATCCGAGCGAGTCTGCCCTGCGTGCACGCTTTGCCACGTTGGGCGTCGAGCCTGGCAAACCATTCGATGCCAACCGCCTGCCGCCGCCGATGCAGGCCGCGCTCAAGGAGGGCATGGCCGAGGGGCAGAAACAGATCGATGACAAGCGCGCGTCGCTGGGGGGAAAGACCGATGCCCTGTTCGGCAACCGGGACTTCCTGAAGAACGACTACGTCGCCCGTGCCACCGGCACCCAGGTAGGCATCGGCGCGAACTCCCGCGAAGAGGCGATGTATCCGATCCTGGACAAGGATTCCGATGGGCAGCCCTTGGACGGCAGCAAAGGTGCATACACACTGCGCTTTGCCAAGGACCAGCTGCCGCCCGTGGACGCCTTCTGGTCGGTCACGATGTATGGCTTGCCGCAGCAGTTGCTGGTCAAGAATCCACTCAACCGCTATCTCATCAACTCGCCGATGTTGCCGGGATTGAAGAAAGACGCAGATGGCGGACTGACGATTTACATCCAGGCCGAATCGCCAGGAAAAGAGAAGCAGGCCAATTGGCTGCCGGCACCCGACGGGCCGTTCGTGATGTTCATGCGCTACTACCGTCCCAAGCCGGCGTTGCTGGATGGCCGTTGGACCACCCCCGCCGTGGTCAAAACGTCTACGGGGGAAAAGCAGTAGCAGGACGGCCATCCCCTCGGTCCGATTGCTGCGTCTCTTAAGTTCGGGTCAAGAACGTCGTGGAACCAGGAGAACACTCGCTTCCCGCGGATGACTGCCCCATCGCCTCCAAGGATGGGGGCCCCGCTCATCTTTCCAGGAATCTTCGCGTCGAACTCGAAGCAAGGCCTTGGGGTGGACACTGAGCGAGTCTTCGCATTGTCGTGATGGACAGCGGTGGTTGTTGCTACGGAAACCAAAAGATCCTGAGCGAAGTGACTCAGCACGACAGTATCGCCGTCGTAGCGAACTGGAATATCCGCCATCAATGCTCCCGCTTCAGCAAGAGGGCCCCCAAGTAGGGGGCCTTTCTGTTGATCACGCGCTCAAGCCCGGCATCTCATAGGTAGCCGGTCAGTACCCGTGGTGATCGAGCTGGCCGCGCGATTACAGCCCTGCAACCGCTCATCCCTTCGTTACCGCGGGGGCGCCGGCGGAGGGCCAGGACGTGCGGCGGCGTCATCTCGGCAGTCGCATAAGCACGCGCTTTTACGCGAAAGGGGGCGATGCATCCGGTAAGGGTGAAGCAGATGGAGAGGAAAAGTGCGATCAAAGCCAGTTTTTTCATTGAGGCGCCATGCTGTGGGGGCTTACTCCGTGTAGGCCATCCTCAGGCGATCATGGCTGTAATTCCACAGCCGATCGATGTCCACGGCAAACACGACGGGGGCTTGGCAGCGCCGCTGCAAACTCCCGCCCTGCCCTGTTCGTCTTCGTCACCAGTTCCAACGCATGCCCACCTTGCTGTTCCAAGATGTCTCATCGCCGTTGAAGCTCCACGTGTAATCCACGTCGGCGAACAGATAGCCGGTATCGCTCACCTGCCACGTGCCTCCCAGACCAACTTCGCCCCAGCTGTCGCCGAGGTCGGCCGTAAAAGGCACATACCCCGTCGCGCTGGAGAACTCTGTCCTGGGCGAGCCGTTGAACTCATGCCACGCGTTCAGGCGAAGCCACGCATCGCTGGCGCGGGCGCGGCCGTTGCGGCCCTGGCTACTGCCGATGCGGTTGAGCCGGACGCCCAACCTGCCCACCGTTGAATCGCCATCGCTGTAACGCACGCGCGCGATGTCATCGACCAAGTCGTCGATCTCCACGCGCTGCCAGATCACTTGCGCTTGGGGTTCGATTCTCCAGCCCGTCAGTTCTTCCGCAGTGTCCCCCGATCCCAAGGCAAAGGGCCACCCACCCTCAAGCGAAAGAACCGTGCCATTGCCGTTGGTGAAGGTGTCGGGCAACCGTGTCGATCGCGCGCGCAGGTCATATGACGTGTATTGGGCCACGGCATCCAGGTAGCCGCCGCGGGCGTTGAACCCGGTCCAGTAGGCGCCGATCGTGCGGGCATCGAACTCGTCGCTGCCGGCGTGGAAGTCATGATCCAGCAGGTTGTGGCGGACGTCTCCCTTGCCCTTGCCGTAGGCCAAGTAGCCGCCTGCGTGCTGACGGTTGCCCTCCGAGTCGATGGAGCGGTAGAAGTCCAACCCGATTTGAAGCGCTTGGAATCGGTAATCGAAGCCCGGGCCACGGTTTCCGTAAATTCCTTGGTTACCGCCGACCCGCTCGCCGTCGTGGGCCAGCACTCTCACCCATGCCCCGTTCAATCCGGTCCGGTCTTCGTCCAGATCGGTGCGCTGCCTTAGCAGGTGTTGGTCGCCGACGCGCTCGTGCAGGGTGTCCACCAGCGCCCGGCCATACAGCGCGGACATGACCGGCAAGGCGGCGGCAAGCGACACCTCTTGCCGATATGCAGGCGTCGGAGGCACCGGTGGAACAGGGGGTGTCGGCGGCGGAACGGGCGGAGGGGTCGGCGGTGCTGGGCATGGCGGGACCGGAGCACCGGGGGCGGCGCAGTCGATCGTCGACCGCAGGAACCAGCTGTTCTGGTTGTCGGCGGAGCCGACGCCACTGGCACCTCCGCGGTAAAGGAAATACTCATACGGCCCGGCCACGACGGGGGCCGAAAGTGCGAACGTATCAGCGGCTGTGGTCGAGTTGACCGCCTGCACTAACAAGATGCCGTCTGCGGCGGTGAGCGCCCCTGCCCCGCCAGTGTTCCGCACTTGGATGGCGCCCGGCCCCGTCCCTGTGCCATCGAGGATGACCAAGCGATCAGAGGGCGAGTCATCGGCCGCAAGCCAAGCATTCATCGCCAGCCTCCCATCGCCGGCATAGCTGTTCACGGTAAGCGTCTTGTAGCTGCTGGCCAGTGTGGGTGGGCCGACAGGGGGAGCGAAATCGATCACGCTGGGGTCGTTGACCAGGTTCGTCAGCACCGACGAGCCGGTTAGGAACCACGTGCTGTCGATGAGCGTGACTGAGGACGTGCTGCCTAGGGCCGTCTGAGCGGAGCCTGTCAGCGTGGAGCGGGCGATGGTCAGGGTGCCATCGGCCGCCGCGGGGCCGCTGGCAGTGGGGCCTACGTCCAACCATTGCCCACTGCCACCAACCTGGGTATCGCTCAGATCAACCGACGCCCCGGTTCCTTCGATGGTTACCGTGCCGCCTTGGGCATTGCTCAGGCGCCCGCCGGCGAACCGGACTGAGGCATCTGCTCCCGTGAGCAACAGGGCAGGCACGGCCGCGCCAGTAGCCGCAGAGTTCACCACCACGTTGGTCGCGTCCAAGGTTGCTGCGTCGCTGACCTGGATTACCGGGGCGCCCGCCCCACCACCGCTGGCAGTTCCTCCACCCGACAGCACTGCGCTCGTGCCGCTGCCGTTCGCCGAGAGAGCGGTGCCGGGGCCGGAGACGGCAATGGTGCCCGCATGGTTGAAGACAGCAGCATTGGTGAGGGAGA
Source organism: Stenotrophomonas sp. HMSC10F06 (assembly GCF_001807865.1). Lineage (NCBI taxonomy): Bacteria > Pseudomonadati > Pseudomonadota > Gammaproteobacteria > Lysobacterales > Lysobacteraceae > Stenotrophomonas > Stenotrophomonas sp. HMSC10F06. The sequence goes on from NZ_KV791255.1 coordinate 6,240, forward strand.
TGCCGGTGCCCGTTGAGCCACTTGCCGAGACGGCCAATGACGAACCCGCGGCGCCAGTGAACGTGCTTGCGTCCAATTGGATGGCCGTCGCTGCCTCTTGTCCTACACCTACCCGCAGCGAACTGCCGGACTGAAGCTCGGAGGTGCTTGCGGCGAGGCCATTCAAGCCGAGATCACCTCCAGTGATGCCCGGAGTGCCCGGGCCAAACACGACGGCTCCAGAGTCGTTCCGAATGCCGACAGACCCTGCTCCGGTCGCGGTGATAGCGCTGGTTCCATCGATGGTCAGGCTGGTGCCGTCATGCATCAGGGCACCGAAGCTGTTCGCACCTGCTGAAACCGTCGTGTTCGTAAGGCGCCCGACAGCGCCCGTGGCCATGAAGAGGCCCCAGCTTCCGGTGCCGACGTTGAACTGGCTGTCGGTGGCGGTGAGGCGGGCCGGTGCGAGTGCGCCATTGCCCCACCACCCAACGCTGTCATTGCCGAGCGTGATCGAGCTGCGGAGGACATTTGATCGGGAGCCTGCGATGGCGCCTGTATAGGACCCGGCGAAGTAGTTGTAGATGCCGAGCGAGTAGTTGCCTGCGGTAATCGTGCTGTCGGTCAGGTTCAACTCGGCCTCGCCCCCGACCAACGCTCCACGGGTCCGGCCGGTGCCAGCGATTCCATCGCCCAACGTGACGGTCATGTTCGACGCGTTGATCTGGCCAAGCGCGCTTTGACCAGGCAACCCACCACCGGGGCCCGTGTTGGTGATCTGGAACGCGGTGGCCAAGGTGGTGGGCAAGTTGACCACCGTTCCGTTCGCATTGACCACACCGCCTCCGAACGCCGTCAGTGCTGCGAGCGTCATGGTCGGCGAGTAGGTGTTGGCGGGATTGAGGCCCACTACCGTCCCCGCCTCCAGGTTGAGCACGCCCCCCGTGGTCGCGATGGCGTTGGCCAGGGACTGGGGTGCCATGTAGATCGTGGTGTTGGTGAATGTGCCGGTTGCGACCGCATAAGCACCGTCCGGCCCACTGAACACGGTGATTGGGCTGAAGAAGCCGGCACCGCCGGTCGGTATCTCTGCCACAATGTTGTAACCGTTGAACGTAGCCGTGGTGCCATACCCCACCCGGACCACGTCCCAGGTCGTCCCGGGAATCGTCGCGTCAGGAAGCGCGTGGGTGGCGCCGTCGCACAGCGATACCACGCGAGGGCTGGTCTGGATGCCTTGGCACCCAGCCCCCTCCGACGGTGCGGTCAGCAGCGTCGTTCCGGACAGGGTTGGCAAGGGCTCCACCCCGTCGTCCGGCGGGGCCGCAAAAGTGGCATAGCTCATAAAGCAGGCGGACGCCAACGCGCTCAGCCGCGAGCCCCATCGAGAGCGCCACAATCTGGAGCATCCACAGGTTCCACACTGACCCGGCTGTGCGGCGGTGCAGACATCCCCCGTCCCCTTTGCCATACCCATCGGCTTAGATGACATGTCGAGCTCCACTTGGGAGCATCGAGTCTATTTTTGCGTTATGCCGTGCGCATCCGCACAACTGCCGGTTGCTCGTCAGTATGTTTACTGGCTTCCTAACAAGCGGGCCCATGCCGCTCAAAAATCAAGCGCAACCAGGACCGCCTTTGGCAGTTTTTCCGTGAATACGGCGCTCTGCTGAGGTAGCGCGCCTGCAGCCGGTCGGCCTTCAAGACGCACGAGTTCGACGCCGTCAGGACGCCCACGTAGCAGCTCCCAGGCGATGCTACGCCGCCTTCCAATCGCTTCGACCGTGCCGGCTTATAAACCCGCCCGCCACCCAGGCCGGGGGCGACGTCACGTTCTCAGCGCTCGTCAAATCAATGCGCAGGTCAGCATCCGCTTTGCTGAGCCTGGCCACGCGTTGATCCTTCAATAGTGCGAAGAGCCGAACATGGCCTGCGCCCCAGCACGACCGCACACACGGAAGCCGTCGACGGTTCTCTCGTTCGAAGCGCTTGTTTCATCAGCCGGCGGCCGAGCACGACTTGAAGTTCAACGGGGACACGCTGGGCGAAGGACCAGCGACCGGTCTCGGACCGACTCAAATGGCGTGGCTGCGTATGGGCGCGTTGCCTCTGCATACCTTCCGCCGGCCCATCAAAAAGCACCACAAATTCATCTTTAGAATCAGCGACTTATGCATGATTGGCGGAGAGAGTGGGATTCGAACCCACGGAAGGAATGACCCTTCGCCGGTTTTCAAGACCGGTGCCTTAAACCGCTCGGCCATCTCTCCGTATCGGCAGCGCTTCCGCGCCCCGCGTGCCCCGGTCATTGCAACCCGGGCAACCGGTTCGGGATCGCCCCGTCCGGCATGGCTCCCCGGCTTGGGCCGGGGGTCGCATTCTCGCATTTCAGGTGGGATTTGCCCACCCGCCGGCTGTCGGGCTCAGCCCGCATCCACCGCCAAGGCACCCAGCGCACTCGCCTTGATCTTCTCCTTGGCCCGCTCGCACGCGCCACCGCAATCCAGGCGCGAGGCCTCCAGCTGCGGCGGCAGGTGTTCGGCCAGGAAGTCGATGAACACGCGTACCGCCGGCAGCAGGCCGCGGCGGGAGGCGAAGACGGCATGGCAGATACCCTGCGGCAGCGACCAGTCCGGCAGCACCACTTCCAGTTCGCCGTTGCGCACGGCGTCGGCGCAGACGGTTTCCGGCAGCATGGTGATGCCGAACCCGTCCTTGACCATGCTCTGCAGCAGCGGGAAATCGAAACCCGCCACGCGCGGCTGCAGGTCCACGCGGCGGACCGCGCCTTCCGGGCCGTGCAGTTCCCAGCGCTGACGGGCTTCGTCTTCGCTGATGCTCAGGGTGACGTGGTTGGTCAGTTCGTCCGGGTCTTTCGGGCGGCCGGCGCGATCCAGGTACTTGGGGCTGGCCACCAGCAGTTCCTGCACCTGGCCAAAGCTGCGCATCACCAGGCTGCCATCGTCATCCAGGCGCGAGCGCACGCGCAGGGCGACGTCGTAGCCTTCGTTGATGATGTCCACGCGGCGGTTGCTGATGTTCAGCTGCAGCCGCACCTTGGGGTACTGCGCCAGGAAGATCGGCAGCAGCTTGGGCAGCTGCATCTGCGCGAGCGAGACCGGCACGCTGGCGCGCACCAGACCGCGCGGCTCGGCGCTGAGGCGATCCACCACCTCTCGCGCGGCCTGGGCCTCGGCGAGCATGGTCTGCGCGTGGCGATGCACGCTGGTGCCGACGTCGGTCACCGCGAAGCGGCGCGTGGAGCGCTGCAGCAGGCGGACGCCCAAGTCGGTTTCCAGCTGGCTGATACGGCGGCTCAGGCGGGATTTGGGGATGCCCAGCGCGCGTTCTGCTGCGGCGAAGCCACCATGATCCACCACCATGGCGAAGTAGTAGAGGTCGTTGAGGTCTTGCATACCGAAGTTCCAGATATAGAACAATACGTGGTATTCAAACACCTTTATTCCAAACAGGCAACAACCTAACCTGATCTCCGTCGGCGGCGCCTTGCCCCGCCACTCCCCAGATAACAGGTGATTGCCATGAAGCTTCTTCACATCGACGCCAGCGTGCTTGGCGACAACTCGGTTTCCCGCCAGCTCTCCGCCGCCGTGGTCCAGCAGTGGCGCGACCAGGTGCCGGGTCTGGAAGTGAGCTACCGCGACCTCGATGCCCAGCCGGTCCCGCACCTGCGCAGCTCGTCCCTGGCCCAGTCCGATCCGGCCGAAGTGGCTGACGCCGAGCAGGTGCTGGCGCAGTTCCTGGCCGCCGACGTGGTGGTCATCGGCTCCCCAATGTACAACTTCAGCGTCGCCTCCACCCTCAAGGCGTGGATCGACCGCCTGGCCGTGGCTGGGCGCACCTTCAAGTACACCGAGAATGGCCCGGTGGGCCTGGCCGGCGGCAAGCGCGTGATCGTGGCCAGCAGCCGCGGCGGCCTGCACACCGGCGCCCCGACCGACTTCCAGGACCCCTACCTGCGCCAGGTCTTCGCCTTCTTCGGCATCGACAACGTCGAGTTCGTGCGGGCCGAGGGCATCGCCTATTCGCCTCAGCACCGCACCGATGCGATTGCCCAGGCCCTGGCCGCGCTGCCGCAGCCGGAAGAACTCGCCGCAGCCTGAGCCGCGCAGGACCCACACCGTTCCCTCCCCCTCGTCGTGACGGTGTGGGTGTGGCAGAGATGGCCCCTCCAGGGGCCATCTTTTTTGGACGCGGCTCGGCCTTACTGCAGTTCGCAGTCGCGCGTCATCGGTGATCCCAGGATCATGCCGTTGCCCGTGCAGGCCGCGAGCACAGTGTCGCCTTTGCCGAGCGCGCCGGCCTCTTCCCTGGAGAGGCCGGAGATCATCACCTGGTCGACGCTTCCGGCCTTCAGCTGCACCTGCGGCTTATCCATCAGATCCGTCTGGATGCTGGCAACTTCGCCGGTGATCAGCAGCCGCTTGCCTTTGTAGAGGACGTCGGCGGCGACCTCATTGGCCTCGTAGTCCCGATGGAGCTGGCGCGCGCTGATTTCGACAGGCACGACAGGCGCGATGGTGATGTCCTGCTGGCGGCCCTTGCCCGCATTGGCCTGGGCATCGAGGGCCGGCTGACCGATCGCGCTGACGGTGCCGGCGAACACCACGACGCCCACGAGGTAGACCAGCGGGGAGGCGACGAGGGACAGCAGGAGCTGGGCGATGCCTTTGCCGGCGCCGCCCTTGGCCATCGCCACGACAGCCAGGATGAAGGCCACCAGATTGAGCGGCCAGCCGAGGAAGAGCCCGAGCCCCGGAAACGGGATCAGGAAGCACAGCCAGGCGATGCCCAGCATCAGCCATGCGGCGATGCCGGCGGGATTGGAGGATGGGAGGGGTGCAGCCGCTGTAGTCACCGTGCGTCCTGTGGAAGTAGATGTCAGTGCCCAGCCTGTCCGCTGTGTGCCGCAGGAAATGGGCATCGATCACACCACCACGTGCGGGCCGTATGGGTCGCCTACCGGATGCTCATCCGCGAAGCCCCGTGCCTGCCGTCTCTGCGGCCTTCCACGCCGAGTGCCGCCCACTCGGCTATCAACCTCTCCTACATTTCATCACGGCGTTTTCTGAGCTGCCTCTCTTCCTCATTGGAAGCCGCATCGCTGACGCAATCAACGCTGCCGCGTCGCGGCGATGGCCGCTAAGCTGGGGGCTCTTTACACATGGCTGATTCCGCATGGATTACCGCGTCATCCAGACCCACCGCAGCGAGTTCCCCCACCCGATCACCCTGCAGCCCGGCGATCCGCTGCAGGTCGGCGAGCGCTACCAGGGGCCCGAAGGCTGGGACAACTGGTATCTGTGCCAGACGCCGGGCCAGGCCGCCGGCTGGGTACCGGCGCAGGTGATCGGCCGCAACGCGCAGGGCGATGCGATGGCGGCCGAGGCTTACTGCGCGCGCGAACTGGACGTGGATGTGGGTCAACACGTGCGCGGTGAGCGCGAGCTCAACAGCTGGGTCTGGTGCGAGCTGGTTGGCGGCACCACGTCCGGCTGGGTGCCGCTGGGCGTGTTGGCGCCGATGACGGACGGGTAGAGCCACCCCATGGGTGGCAGCAGGTGATGCATGACCGGTACGGAAGCCACCCATGGGGTGGCTACCGAAGCACCAACAAAAAACCCGCCTTCCGGCGGGTTTTTTACACGCGTCACAGCACCGGATCAGCCGATGACATCCAGCCCGCCCATGTAGGGCTTGAGCACGTCCGGCACGGTGATGCTGCCGTCGGCGTTCTGGTAGTTCTCCATCACCGCGATCATCGCGCGGCCGACCGCCACGCCCGAACCGTTGAGCGTGTGCAGCAGTTCGGGCTTGCTGGTTTCCGGGTTGCGCCAGCGGGCCTGCATGCGGCGCGCCTGGAAATCACCACAGTTGGAGCACGAAGAGATTTCGCGGTAGGTGTCCTGCGAGGGCAGCCACACTTCCAGGTCGTAGGTCTTGATGGCGGCAAAGCCCATGTCGCCGGTGCACAGCAGCACCTTGCGGTAAGGCAGGCCCAGCTTTTCCAGCACGACTTCGGCACAGCGGGTCATGCGCTGGTGCTCTTCATCGCTCTGCGCCGGGGTACAGGCGGCGACCAGTTCCACCTTCTCGAACTGGTGCTGGCGGATCATGCCGCGCACGTCGCGGCCGCCGCTGCCGGCTTCGGCGCGGAAGCACAGCGAATGGGCGGTCATGCGCAGCGGCAGCTGCTCGGCGTCGATGATTTCATCGCGCACGATGTTGGTCAGCGGCACTTCCGAGGTCGGGATCAGATAGCGGGTGGACTCGCCCACGGCAGTCTTGAACAGGTCGTCCTCGAACTTCGGCAGCTGGCTGGTCCCACGCAGCGACTCGGCATTGACCAGGGTCGGGACGTTGGTCTCTTCATAGCCGTGCTCACCGGTATGCAGGTCGAGCATGAACTGCGCCAGGGCGCGGTGCAGGCGCGCGATCGGGCCACGCAGCACGGTGAAGCGCGAGCCGGACAACTTGGCCGCGGTCTCGCCATCCAGCCAGCGGTTGCGGGCGCCCAGCTCGACATGATCAAGCACCGGGAAATCGAACGCGCGCGGGGTACCCCAGCGCTTCTGCTCGACATTCTCCGATTCATCCTTGCCCGCCGGCACATCCTCGGCCGGCAGGTTCGGGATGCCCAGCGCGATCGCTTCGATCTTCTCGCGCAGCACATCCAGGGCCAGTTCCGAGGCTTTCAGTTCATCGGCGAACGCGGCCACCTCGGCCATGATCGCCGAGACGTCTTCGCCCTTGGCCTTGGCCTGGCCGATGGCCTTGGAACGGCTGTTGCGCAGGCTCTGCAGCTCCTGGGTACGCACCTGGATCCGCTTGCGATCGGCTTCCAGCGACTCCAGCCCGGAGACATCCAGCTCGAAACCGCGCGAGGAGCGCAGGCGTTCGGCAAGGTCGGCGGGCTGTTGGCGGAGCAGGGCTGGATCGAGCATGGCGGCAGAGGGGTCTACGGATTCGGAGGGGGATTATCGCCTGTTATGCGTTTTTCTGCCGCCGGTTCATCCCGGGCGTGGCAGAATCGCGGTGATCCATACGGTATGCCCCATGTCTGCTTCCCGCTCGACTTCTGGCAAGAACATCACTTCCCAGCTGCCCCGCCGCAGCCTCAAGATCGCCGCGATCGCCTTCGGTGCGGGCGTGCTGCTGTTCCTGGTGGTGTGGCTGAGCAGCCGCAAGGACGGCTTCTACAAGGCCGACCCCGCCGCGCAGACCCCTGCCCAGGTGGCCGAGGTCGAGCCCCTGCCCGAGCCGCTGGCCGCTGCGGCCGGCTCCAGCGACATGCCCGACGCCAAGGCGCCGCCGGCCAATGAAGAAAAGCCGCAGCTGGTGGAGACCGCCCCACCGCCGCCGCCGGCTGCGCCCGCTGCACCGGCCGCGCCTGCTGCGCCTGTGGCGATGGCACCGAGCGACCGCCCGCAGCCGATTGCCGACCAGTCGCCGCCGCCCAGCTACCCGCCAGCCGCACTGCGCCGGGGGGATCGCGGCACGGTCGTGGTCCGCGTGGATGTGGATGCCACCGGCTATCCCTCGGCCGTGACGTTGATCCAGCGCAGCGGTTCACGCGACCTTGATCGTGCCGCGTCCGATGCAGTGCGCCGCTGGCGCTTCCAGCCGGCGCAGAGCAATGGTGTGCCGGTGCCTGGCAGCCTGGAAGTACCGTTCGACTTCACTCCGCAGTGATTCATCACCGCATCACGCGGTGATTTTGCAACGGCTCAGCAAACTGAACCTTGATGGCAATGCAGTCGCCGCGTTGACGGTGCGCTGACACATCCGCAACCGGGTACGCGCAAGACTGCGGGTGTCACATCGACACCAGGAGTCAGCCATGAGTGTTACCCATGCCCCGGACATGCCCCGCTCGCCGCAGCATCAGCGCGACGTGATCGATGAGCCCCACAATCGCCGTACGTCACCCTGGTTGTGGGTGGCGTTGATCGTGGCGATGTTCGCCGCTGCGCTGGTGTGGCTGCGTTATGCCACCCCGGGCGATACCAACGACGCGCCGGTCGGCCAGCGCATGTTGCCCGCCACCGAGACCGCGCCGGTAGCGACGACGCCGGCCCCGGCGGCGCGCCAAGCGGCTCCGGCTACCGAGCAGCGCAAGGCGACCCCGGCCGTGCGCAATCGTGAGGCCCGCCCGCTGGCGAGCAATGCCAAGCCGGCCTACCCGCGTACGGCGCTGCGCAGCGGCGTGCAGGGCAGCGTGGTCGCGAGCCTCAACGTGGATACCCGCGGCCAGGTGACCGATGCCAACATCGTGCAGCGCAGCGGTACGCGTGATCGCGATCTGGACCGTGCGGTGCTGACCACCGTGCGCGACTGGAAGTTCGAGCCGGCCATGCATAACGGCCGCGCCGTCGCCAGCGTGGTTCGCGTGCCGGTGGATTTCCGTACTGAGCGTTAAGCAGCTGCGCTGAGGCGGGAACGAAAAGGGAGGCCAGTGGCCTCCCTTTTTTTTGTTCCGTGAAGTACCGCGACGACGCCAGGTCAAGGCAGTGCCGGGCGCTGCTCGGCAACCACGCATACCGGGCATCTGGACGCAGCAGCGGCAGAACCCGGCATTATCTCAGCCGGCGCGAAGCCCGAAACCTGCGCCGGTCGCCAGACCATCGAAATCCGGGAACGAGGTCGCTACGTTGGCGATGTCATTGACCCGCACCTCGCCCGTGCTGAGCTGGCCGGCAATGGCGAAGGCCATCGCGATGCGGTGATCGCCATGGCTTTCGATGGTGCCGCTGCCCAGCGCCGCGCCGCCATGGATCGTCGCGCCGTCCTCGGTCTCGTCCACCTGCACGCCCAGCGTGCGCAGGCCGGTCGCCATCGCGGCCAGGCGGTCCGATTCCTTGACCCGCAGCTCGGCCGCGCCACGCACCACGGTGTTGCCCTGCGCGGCGGCGGCGGCGACGAACAACGCCGGGAACTCATCGATCATGTCCGGCACCAGCGCTTCGGGAATCTCGGCGCCGTGCAGGGGCGCGTAACGCACCACCAGATCGGCCACCGCTTCCCCACCCTGCTCGGCATGGTTCTCTTCGGTGATGTCCGCGCCCATCAGGCGCAGCGCGGCCAGCAGACCGGTGCGGCGGGGGTTGAGGCCGACCGCGCGCAGGCGCAGTTCGGAGCCCGGGATGACGCTGGCGGCCACGAGGAAGAACGCCGCCGAGGAGAAATCGGCCGGCACCACGATATCGGTCGGGCGCAGGCGCTGGCCACCGCGCAGGCGGGCCTTGCCGGGCGAGAAGTCGATATCCACGCCGAACGCGCGCAGCATGCGCTCGCTGTAGTCGCGGGTCGGGTGCGGCTCGATGACCGAGGTTTCGCCCTCGGCATACAGCCCGGCCAGCAGCACGGCGGATTTGACCTGCGCACTGGCGACCGGCGAGGCGAACGCGATGCCGCGCAGCGTCTGCCCGCCCTGCACGCGCAGTGGCGGCGTGCCATCGGCCTCGGTCTCGATCTTCGCGCCCATCTCGCCCAGCGGGCCGGTCACGCGGCGCATCGGGCGGCGCGACAGCGATTCATCGCCGACCATCACCGAATCGAACGACTGCGCGGCCAGCAGCCCGGCCAGCAGACGCATGCCGGTGCCGGCGTTGCCGCAATCCAGCGGTGCGCTCGGCGCCTGCAGGCCATCCACCCCCACGCCATGCACGATGCGCTGCGACGGCGACGGGGTGTCGATGCGCACGCCCATCTGCGAAAAGATCGCGGCGGTGGCGCGGGTGTCTTCGCCTTCAAGGAAGCCATCGATGCGCGACACGCCATCAGCCAGCGCGGCGAACATCACCGAACGGTGCGAGACGGACTTGTCGCCGGGGATGGTCAGGCTGCCCTGCAGGGGCTGGCCCTTGTGGGCGATCCAGTACGGAGATGCAGTCATCGGAAATCCTATGGGGCGGGGCCGCCGCAGCGGCGATGCAACGGTGTGCGGAAGGGCCGCAGTGCCCATGCGGGCACCGGGCCGGGCGTAGCGCGCAGTGCGGCTACGCCGTTCGGATCAGGGCACGGCGACCGGATAGGAGCCGAGGATCTTTATCTGCGCCGAGTGGGTTTTCAGTTCGGCCAGGGCCGCCTGCATCGCCTCGTCGTCAACGTGGCCAGCCAGGTCGATGAAGAAGCCGTACTCCCACTTGGCGTTGTGCGAGGGACGCGACTCGATCCGGTTCATGCTGATGCCATGCCGCGCGAACGGGCTGAGCACATCGAACAGCGCGCCGGGCTTGTCGTGAATGAACACCAGCACCGAGGTGCGGTCGTGGCCGGAGGTGGGGAAGATGTTGCGGCCGATCACCAGGAAGCGCGTGGTGTTGTCCGCATCGTTCTGGATCGGCTTGGTCACCACCTTCTTCAGGCCGTACACATGCCCGGCACTCTCGCCGCCGATCGCCGCGGCGTCATCGGCATTGCGGGCGCGGCGCGCACCTTCGGCATTGCTGGATACCGTGATCTTCTCGGCCTTGGGCAGGTTGGCGCGCAGCCACGAGGAGGTCTGCATGAACGACTGCGGGTGGCCGTAGACGCGCTCGACATCTTCCAGCCGGCCGCTGCGCGACATCAGGTACTGCTGCACGCGCAGTTCCACTTCGCCACAGATCTTCAGGTTGGAGGTCAGGAACATGTCCAGGGTGATCTGGATGGTGCCCTGCCCCGAGTTTTCCACCGGCACCACGCCGAAATCGGCGTTGCCTGCTTCCACTTCCTGGAAGACCTCTTCGATGCTGGCCAGCGGCAGGCCCAGCGCCGAGCGGCCGAAATGCTTGAGCACCGCCTGCTGGCTGAAGGTGCCTTCCGGACCGAGGTAGCCGATCTTCAGCGGCTCCTGCTGGGCCAGGCAGGCCGACATGATTTCGCGGTAAACGTGGACCAGCACTTCATCGCTGAGCGGGCCCTCGTTGCGGTCCACCACCATGCGCAGCACCTGGGCTTCGCGCTCGGGGCGGTAGTAATCCACGGCGGCGGCGAGCTTGCCCTTGGCCTTGCCGACCTGGTGGGCGAAGTTGGCGCGCTCGGCGATCAGCGCCTGGATGCTGCGGTCGATATGGTCGATCTTGGCGCGCACGTCCGAGAGCACGGGCGCGGCAACGGCCGGCGCGGCATCGCGCTTGGCGGCCTTGGCCTTCTTCGCGGGGGCAGCCGCCTTGGGCGGGGTCGGCGCTGGCTTGGCAGCCTTGGGCTTGGCGGGTTTGGTGGCCATCTGGGTTCCAATTGCGGTGGGGCGGCGAGCGCCCCGGGAAAAACGAATGCGTCAGCCGTTGCGCTGCTGGAAATCGCGCATGAAGGCGGCCAGCGCCTGCGCGCCCTCCACCGGCATGGCGTTGTACAGCGAGGCGCGGATGCCGCCGACCGCCTTGTGGCCCTTCAGCGCCAGCAGGCCGGCCGCTTTGGATTCACTGACGAAACGCGCGTTGAGCGTGTCATCCGGCAGGAAGAACGGGATGTTCATGCGCGAGCGTGCGGCCGGTACGACTTCATTGCGGTAGAAGCCGCCGGACTGGTCGATCGCCCCGTAGATCAGGCCCGACTTGACCGCGTTGCGGCGGGCGAATTCTTCCACGCCGCCTTCGGCCAGCATCCACTGGAACACCAGCCCGGCCAGGTACCAGTTCCAGGTCGGCGGGGTGTTGAGCATGGAATCGCGCGCGACGTGCGAGCGGTAATCGAAGATGTCCGCTCGCGGCTGGCCGCTGCGCTCGAGCAGGTCGCGGCGCACGATCACGACCGATACGCCGACCGGGCCGAGGTTCTTCTGCGCCCCGGCGTAGATCAGGCCGTACCGGCTGACATCCAGCGGTTCGCTGGCGATCGACGAGCTGAAATCGGCGAACAGCGGCACCGTGCCCACGTCGGGGGTGTCACGGAACTCGACGCCGTGGATGGTTTCGTTGGCGGTGATATGCACGTACGCGGCATCGTCGGAGAGCTGCCAGCTGGCGCGTGCCGGGATGTCGTGGAAGCCGTTGGCCTCGCTGCTGGCAGCCACGTTGACCGAAACATACGGGCTGACCTGCTTGATCGCGGTCTTGCCCCAGTGCCCGGTGAGCACGTAATCCACGGTCTGGCCGGGCTGGGCGAAGTTGAGCGCGAGCAGGGCCTGCTGGGTGGTCGCGCCGCCGGCCAGGAACATCACCGCGTAGTCGCCCGGAATGCCGATCAGGCGGCGCAGATCGGCCTCGGCCTGGGCGGCGACGGCCATGAACTCCGGGCCGCGGTGACTCATTTCGACAATGGAGGCGCCCGCGCCGTTCCACTCCAACATCTCTTCCTGCGCCTGGCGCAGGACCGATTCCGGCAGGGTTGCAGGGCCGGCACTGAAATTGAACGCGCGCGTCATGTCACACCTATGGGGCAAGACCCCTAGTATGCCGCAGCGCACCAGCCTTTAGGCCTTGCAGGACAAGGCGAATTTGGTTGCAAACGAATCTAATGGCCCACGCCAGGTATGCCTGGTTGCCGGCCAGCGGCCGGCACTACCTCGCCCCGAACCAGAGCAGGCCGCTGATCGCTGCCGCGAGCAGCAGCGCACTGACCAGCAGCCACGGCCAGCGGCTCACCCGCTTGGGCACGGCCACCGGTTCCGGGCGCTGGCGCGCTTCGAAGCCGTCATCTTCTTCCTCGACCACGATGCGCTTGCGGCCGTCATGCGGCACCTCGAGCACGAAGCGGTGCTGGGCATCGAAGACCAGCTGGTCACCGGGCTGCAGCCAGCAGTGGCGAACGGTGACGCCATTGACCCGGGTTGACTCGCCGGCGCCCAGGTCGCGCAGCAGCAGGCGCTCGCCGTGCTGCTCAAGGCGGGCGTGCTGCTCGGCGAAGGCCGGGTCGTCGATGACGATGTCCGCCTCCGGCCCGCGCCCGATCACGCGCGGGCGATCCAGGGTGAAGCTGCGCCCGTGGTGCTGGCCGCCGACGCCACGCAACAAACGCTGGTCATCGCCACCGTCATCGCTGCGCGGCGGTGCGTGCGCAACGGCCTCGCAGTCGCCCTGCACCACCATCTCCACGCCATCGGCGTAGACGGCGTCGCCCGCGCGCAGCAGCGCCATCCGCCGCACCGGGCGGCCATTGACGTGGATGCCGCGGATGCCGCTGGCGACCTGCAGCCACAAGCCGCGGTCGTCCAGGCAGAACTGGGCCAGCAACAAGGTGCCGGGAGTGTCATCGCCAAGCCGGACAGTGCCCGAAGCATGACGCACGATGCGCTGCACCCCGGGCCGCAGCGGCTGGTCAGGGTGTTGGCGTTGAGTAAAGTGGACTAGCAGGTTCTGCACGCGGCGCAGCCTAGCAGGTTGAATGTCAGGGAAGAAGAAGTGTGACGCAGACCTTGGAGTTGTGCCTGAGGATGCGCACAATGCACGCCCGAATCCGCGCCGTTGTCCGCCAGGAGACTGTATGTCCACCATCGATATCCGTCACGCCCACTCCCTGCCCGCCGAAAACGCGCGCAAGGCCATCGAAGAAGTCGCCGCCAAACTGTCCGAGCGTTTCGGCCTGCAGTCCAGCTGGGTGGGCGACGTGCTGAACTTCAGCGGCTCCGGCGTGGATGGTGCGATCGCGCTGCAGCCCGGCCAGGTGCAGGTCACCGCCAAGCTCGGCTTCCTGCTCTCGGCCATGAAAAGCATGGTGGAAAGCGAGATCCAGCGCGTGCTGCAGGAAAAGCTCGGCTGAACCGACACCCGGCCCGGCGCTGCACAGGCGCCGGCCATCACATCGCTTGAAGCCGGCGATGCATACGATCCAAGGGTGTCCACCCACAGGGATCGCCCCATGAATTCACCCAACGACTTCGACGATCGCATCCCCGGCGAGAAGCCCTCGCTGCAGGATCAGGCCGAGCGCTTCTCGCGCAAGCTGACCGATTCGGCCCAGCAGATCTGGCTGGCGGGGCTTGGCGCCTTCGGGCGCGCACAGGCCGAAGGCAGCCGGGTCTTCGACAACCTGGTCAAGGAAGGCGAGAACATCGAGGCCCGCAACCGTGAGCAGGCCGGCGATACGCCGCGCTGGCGCGACAATGTCGAGGAACACCTCAGCGAGGCCCGTGAAAAGGCCAGCGGCACCTGGGACAAGGTCGAGAAGGCCTTCGATGACCGGGTCCAGGGCGTGCTCAAGCGCCTGCACATCCCGACCGCCGAGGACGTGGCCGCCCTCAATGCCCGGATCGACGCCCTCACTACCCGGGTCAACCGCGCCGAGGCCCGCAATGCCTCCCCGTCGGCCGATCCGTCGCCGGGGACGCACCAGTCGCCGACCTCCGACGCCTGACTGAACTGATCCGACCTCGTTTGTTGCAAAGCAGCACGACTTTGTTGACAATCGAAATCGACCCGCCAATCGCTTCCACCGCCGTTTGTTCCCTCCCCTCACGGCTTTGGATTGGCGGGTTTTTTGTGGGCGCTCGATCGGCCGCACCACCACAAAGTGAGACGGCCGTCACCGACGTGATCGCCGGATGCCCATGCGTGCGACAACGACGCGCCGCTGACGTGCAAAGGCGCATATAAACTGTCTATCGCACTTCCCTGTTCATATCCCCCTGCATGCTCTCCTGGATTCTGGCCCTGCTGTTGGCCCTCATCGCCTGGTTCCTGGCCACGGCCTACTTCTGGCTGATCAAACGGAAGCGCAAGGAGACCCAGCTTGGCCTCAATGCCCTGGCCGGCATGCACTGGCGGGAATTTTCGCTGATCGTCCGGCGTGCGATGCACGAGCAGCGTGGCCTGCAGGACGTGCCCGATGAGGCCATGGACAGCCGCCAACCCCGCAGCGATTTCCTCATGCACGACGGTCCGCAGCGCTGGCTGCTCTCCTGCAAGCACGGGCGCGCTTACCGGATCGGCACGGCGGCGGTGAATGAGCTGGGCGCCGCCGCGCGCCTGGCCGGTGCCCGCGGCGGGATCCTGATCACCGAAGGCAAGGTCGAGCGCGATGGCCGCATCGCCGCTGAAAAGCAGAATGTCGAGGTTCTGGACGGCCCGCTGCTGTGGCCGCTGCTGCAGCCGTATCTGCCCGGCGACATGGAGTCCCGCGTACAGGCCGGTGCCCGTCGCGAGGCGATCCGCCGTATTTCGATCGCGGCGCTGGGCGCGGCGACACTGGGCTTGATGGTCGGGCTGGGCTCGCTGACCGCGGGACTGGAAAGACAATGGGCCGAGGACGAATCCGCAACGACCGCGCCTGCCGCCATGACGCCCGCCACAGCGGTCCCGGCGCCGGCCGATACCGCCCCCACCGCCCCCACCGCCGCACCGGCACCACCCGCGGCAGCGCACGAGGGTCGTCCAGGACCGGCGACCGATGCTCCCGCGGCTGCGATGGACGCCAACCCCGACAACGCCACGCTGGACCGCTATCAGCACGAACTGTCACGCAACGTGGCCACCCGCCCCGGCGTGGCCAGCGGCATCTGGCTGACGCGGCAGACGCTGGCGATCAACCGCACCGGCGAGATTGATGCCATCTGGCCGCTGATCTGCGAGGAAGTGACCCGCTACCCGGCGCTGCGCACCGTGCGCATCCAACTCAACCCGCGCCCCGGCGTGGATGAGCCGGTCCGCTGGCGGCAATGCACCACGCTGTAACGGTCAGCGCGCGCCCGGCGAAAACCGGGCGACCAGGTCGTAGGCATCGCCCAGGAACATCTGCCGCACGCAGGTGATCGGCTGCTCGCCGCGCCAGGTGAGGCGGTCGATGACCAGGCATGCCGTGCCGGGTTTGACCTGCAGCAGCGTAGCGGCCGCGTCATCGGCGCCCCACGCGCTGATCCGGTGCTGGGCGCGCGTCCACGACACGTTCTGCAGCAGCCAGCTGCCTGGCGCCGTCGTCTCGAAATCCACCTCCAGCACCTCCGGCACGCCGACCGGACTGATCAGGCGATGCTCCAGTGCCAGCGGCCGGCCATCGGCCAGGTGCAGGCAGCGGATCGCCAGCAGTTTTTCGCCGCCGGCCAGGGCGGTTTCCTCCGCGACCTGCTCGCGCGGGCGGCGGTAGGCGCGCTCCAGCAGCTGGTAGCCATACACATGCCCGCGCGCTTCCACCGCCATCGCGATATCGGGGATCTCCAGCGCCACCTGTTCCAGGTGCGGCGGCTGCCGGGCGACGAACGAGCCCGCACGGCGGCGGCGCTCGATCATGCCGCTCTCGGCCAGCGCGGTCAGCACCTTGTTCACGGTCATCCGCGAGCAGCCGTACTGCTCCATCAGCTCGTGTTCGTAGGGGATGCGGAAGCCAGGCTCCCACTGTCCACTGAGGATGCGGCTTTCCAGATCGGCGCGGATGCGCTGATTGAGGGTTGCTGCTTTCTTGCCCGTCACTCTGGATTCCTGCATGGGAGGGTCGGATCAGACCCTCAACAACGGTCGAAGTGCCGCGGCGAACCGTGCGGCCACCGCCTCGCGTTGCGGGTGGCGACCGTCACGGACCAACTGGCGCCCTTGGCGCCATACCGATCGCACGGCGCCATTACGTGCGGCGAACACCCAGCTGTCAAGCAAGGCATCGCCGTCGCGGGCGATCAGCGCCGGGTGATCGGGATCGAGCTCGACCAGGTCGGCAGGTGCGCCGACCTGCAGCCCGCTGGCCACGCCCAGCGCCTGCGCAGCACCGTTCAACGACTGTTCGTACAGCCAGCGGCCAGTGGACTGGCCATCGCCCGGGGCCAGCACGTTGCGCCCACGCAGGTGCAGGCGCTGGCCGTACTCGAGCAGGCGCAGTTCTTCGGCCGCGTCGATCAGGACGTTGGAGTCGGAACCGACACCGAACCGGCCACCGGCGCGCGCGAACGCCTGCATCGGGAACAGGCCGTCGCCCAGGTTCGCCTCGGTGATCGGGCACAGCCCGGCCACCGCGTGGCTGGCCACGATCTGCTGCAGCTCCGCCCCGGTGATGTGGGTGGCGTGCACCAGGCACCAGCGTGCGTCCACCGGCGCGTGTTCGTACAGCCACTGCACGGGGCGCATCCCGCTCCAGGCCACGCAGGCATCGACCTCGCGGGTCTGTTCGGCGATGTGGATGTGGACCGGGCCGGTGTTGAGTGGCAGCAACGCCGACAATTCCTCGCCGGTCACCGCGCGCAGGCTGTGCGGGGCGAAACCGAGCACCGCATCGTCCTGGCCCTGCAGCGCGCGCGTGCAGCCCTGCAGCAGCTCGGCAAAACCATCCACATCGTGGATCAGCCGGCGCTGGGCCGGGTTCGGCGCGGCGCCACCGAAATCGGCATGCGCATAGAACACCGGCAGCAGGGTCAGGCCGATCCCGCTGGAACGGGCGGCAGCGGCGATGCGCTCGGCCATTTCGGCACGGTTGGCGTAAGGCGCGCCGTCCGACCCGTGATGCAGATAGTGGAACTCGCCGACCCGGGTGAACCCGGATTCCAGCATCTCCACATAGGCCTGCTCGGCGATCGCTTGCATGGCCTCGGGCTGCAGATGCGCCAGGAAACGGTACATCAGCTCGCGCCAGCTCCAGAAGCTGTCCCCGCTGTTGCCACCGATCTCGGTCAGCCCGGCCATGCCGCGCTGGAAGGCGTGGCTGTGCAGGTTGCCCAGGCCCGGCAGGGCGATGGCCAACGCGGTATCACCCGCCTCGGCCGGCACCCCCGGGGTCACCTCGACCAGCATGCCGCCCTGGCTGGCGATGCGCACATCGCGCGCCCAGCCCTGCGGCAGCAGCGCATGGGCGGCGTGGAAACGAAGGATCGGTGCGGGGTTGGCTGGCATCACTGGACATCCCGGAAGAGGCGCCTATATTGTATAGACATATACACCGATGTGGTTGCTGCCATGCACTGTGACACCCTCTGGTACCACGCCAACCTGATCACCGTCGATGGCCCGGGGCTGGGCGTGATCGAGGATGGCGTCATCGCCGCGACCGATGGGCGCATCGTGCATGTCGGCGCGGCCGGCTCGGCCGATCATCTGCAGCCGGCCCAGCGCATCGACGGTGGCGGGCGCTGGATCAGCCCCGGCCTGATCGACTGCCACACCCACCTGGTCTATGCCGGCAACCGCGCCGGTGAGTTCGAGCAGCGCCTGCAGGGCGTGAGCTATGCCGACATCGCCCGTGCCGGCGGCGGCATCGTCTCCACCGTGCGCGCCACCCGCGCCGCCAGCGAAGCCGACCTGCTCGCCGCCAGCCTGCCCCGCCTGGACGCCATGCTGGCCGAAGGCATCACCACGCTGGAGATCAAATCCGGGTACGGGCTGACCCTGGCCGACGAGACCAAACAGCTGCAGGTCGCGCGCGAACTGGGCCGCCAGCGCGCGGTCGAGATCGTGCCGACCTTCCTCGGCGCGCATGCGATCCCGCCGGGCCGCGAGGCACAGGAGTACATCGACGAGGTCTGCAACGTCATGATTCCGGCCGTTGCCGCCGCTGGGCTGGCCGAAGCGGTGGACGTGTTCTGCGAGAACATCGCCTTCAGCGCTGCGCAGGCCGAACAGGTGTTCGTCGCCGCGCGGCAGCACGGGCTGGCGATCAAGATCCACGCCGAGCAGCTGAGCAACCAGCATGGTGCCGCCCTGGCGGCGCGCCATGGTGCGCTGTCGGCCGACCATATCGAACACCTCGACGCCGACGGCATCGCCGCGATGCGCCGCGCCGGCACCGTGGCGGTGCTGCTGCCGGGCGCGTTCTATTTCACCCGTGATACCACCCTGCCCCCGATCGCCGAACTGCGCGCGGCGGGCGTGCCGCTGGCACTGGCCACCGATTCCAACCCCGGCACCTCGCCGCTGACCAGCCCGCTGCTGGCGATGAACATGGCCGCCACCCTGTTCCGCATGACCGTGGCGGAGTGCATCGCCGGCTTCACCCGTGAAGCGGCGCGCGCCCTTGGCCGGCAGGACCGGATCGGCCGGCTCGCCGTCGGCCTGGACTGCAATCTGGCCGTGTGGGACATCGAGGCGCCTGCCGACCTCGTCTACCGCATGGGCTTCAACCCCCTGCACGCCCGCGTGATGCGCGGCCAACCCGTCTGAACCTAGTGATGTCTGGAGATTTCATGAGCACTACCCTGACCCTGCACCCCGGCGCCGTCACGCTGGCGCAATGGCGCGCGATCCATGACGGCGCGCGGGTGCGGCTGGACCCGGCTTCGGCCGCCGCCGTGCTGCGCAGTGCGCAGACCGTGGCCGACATCGTCGCCAAGGGCGCGCCGGTGTATGGCATCAACACCGGCTTCGGCAAGCTGGCCAGCGTGCGCATCGAGCGCGAGGATCTGGAAACCCTGCAGCGCAATATCGTGCTCTCGCACGCGGCCGGCGTGGGTGAGCCAATGCCGGCGCCGGTCGTGCGGCTGATGATGGCGCTGAAGCTGGCCAGCCTCACCCAGGGCGCCTCGGGCATCCGCCCGCAGACGCTGGCCCTGCTGGAAGCGTTCCTGCAGCACGATTTCATTCCGGTGATTCCGTGCCAGGGCTCGGTTGGCGCGTCGGGCGACCTGGCCCCGCTTTCGCACCTGGCCAGCGTGATGATCGGTGTCGGCGAGGCCTTCGTCGATGGTCAGCGCCTGCCCGCTGCCGAGGCACTGGCCAACGTCGGCCTGGCCCCGCTGGTGCTGGGTGCGAAGGAAGGCCTGGCCCTGCTCAACGGCACCCAGTACTCCACGGCCTACGCACTGGCCGGCCTGTTCGCGATCGATACCGTGTTCCGTGCGGCGCTGGTCACTGGCGCGCTCTCGGTGGAAGCGGCCAAGGGCTCGGACACCCCGTTCGACCCGCGCATCCACAGCATCCGCGGCCAGCGCGGGCAGATCGCCACCGCCGCCGCGCTGCGCACCCTGATGCAGGGCTCGGCGATCCGCGAATCGCACCGCGACAACGACGTGCGCGTGCAGGACCCGTACTGCCTGCGCTGCCAGCCACAGGTGATGGGCGCGGCCTTCGACGTGATGCGCCAGGCCGCGACCACGCTGGCGATCGAAGCCAACGGCGTGTCCGACAATCCGCTGGTGTTCACCGATACCAACGAGGCGCTGAGCGGCGGCAACTTCCATGCCGAGCCGGTCGCCTTCGCGGCCGACATGCTGGCCATGGCGGTGTGCGAGATCGGCTCGATCAGCGAGCGCCGCACCGCGATGCTGGTCGACCCGGCGCTGTCCGGCCTGCCGGCCTTCCTCACCCCGAAGCCGGGCTTGAACTCCGGCTTCATGATTCCGCAGGTCACCGCCGCTGCGCTGGTCTCGGAAAACAAGCAGCGCGCCTATCCGGCCAGCGTCGACTCGATCCCGACCTCGGCCAACCAGGAAGACCACGTCTCGATGGCCGCCCACGGTGCGCGCCGCCTGATGGCGATGGCCGAGAACGCGGCCAATGTGATCGGCATCGAGCTGCTCGCTGCCGCGCAGGGCTGCGATTTCCACGCCCCGCTGCGCTCCAGCGATGCGCTGGAAGCGGTGCGCCAGCGCCTGCGCGCGCAGGTGCCCACGCTGGAAGACGACCGCTATTTCCATCCGGACATGCTGGCCGCGACCGATCTGGTCCGCAGCGGCGTGCTGGCCGACGGCCTGGGCGACATCCTCCCGCCGCTGGAGCCCCTGTCATGACCGCGCACCCGGACTGGCTGCAGATCCACCGCGGCGATGCACCGTTGATCGTCAGCTTCCCGCATACCGGCACCGAGCTGCCCGATGCACTGGCCGCGCAGTTCATCTCGCCGTGGCTGGCCCGCCGCGATGCCGACTGGTGGGTGCACGATCTGTATGCCTTCGCGCAGCAGATGGGCGCGACCACGATCCGCTCGGCGGTGTCGCGCTCGGTCATCGATCTCAATCGCGACCCCAGCGGCAGCTCGCTGTACCCGGGCCAGAACACCACCGGCCTGTGCCCGCTGACCACCTTCGACAACCAGCCGCTGTACCGCGATGGCCACGGCCCGGACGAGGCCGAGATCGCGCGCCGCCGCGATACCTGGTTCGTGCCCTACCACGACGCCCTCGCCGCGGAGATCGCGCGCCTGCGTGCGCAGCACGGCACCGTGGTGGTGTACGACGCGCACTCGATCCGCTCGCGCATTCCGCACCTGTTCGGTGGCCAGCTGCCGCAGTTCAACCTCGGCACCAATGGGGACACCACCTGCGACAACGCGCTCACCGATGTCGTCGACAACCTGTGTGCGATGAGCGGCATGAGCCATGTGCGCAACGGCCGCTTCAAGGGCGGCTACATCACCCGTCACTACAGCGACATCCCTGGCGGCGTGCACACGCTGCAGATGGAGCTGGCCTGCCGCGGCTACATGCACGAGCCCGAGGCCGTGGATGAGCACAGCTGGCCCACGCCGCTGGATCCCGATCACGCCGCCCCGCTGCGCGCCACGCTGCAGCAGGTGCTCGATGCCTGTCTCGACTTCGCTACGTCCCGGAGTGCTGCATGACCCGTCTCGATTCCACCCGCACCATCCTCGCCCCGACCGGTACCACGCTCACCTGCAAGAGCTGGCTGACCGAAGCCCCGCTGCGCATGCTGATGAACAACCTGCACCCCGACGTGGCCGAGCGCCCGCAGGAGCTGGTGGTCTATGGCGGCATCGGCCGCGCCGCGCGCGACTGGGAAAGCTACGACAAGATCGTCGAGACGCTGCAGCGGCTGGAGGATGACCAGACCCTGCTGGTGCAGTCCGGCAAGCCGGTCGGTGTGTTCCGTACCCACGTGGACGCCCCGCGGGTGCTGATCGCCAACTCCAACCTGGTGCCGCGCTGGGCCAATTGGGACCACTTCAACGAGCTCGATAAGAAGGGCCTGGCCATGTACGGCCAGATGACCGCCGGCAGCTGGATCTACATCGGCGCGCAGGGCATCGTGCAGGGTACCTACGAAACTTTCGTCGAGATGGGTCGCCAGCACTACAACGGCAACCTGGCCGGCAAGTGGCTGTTCACCGGTGGGCTGGGGGGCATGGGCGGCGCGCAGCCGCTGGCTGCGGTGATGGCCGGCGCCTCGTGCCTGGCAGTGGAGTGCCGCAGGAGCAGCATCGAAATGCGCCTGCGTACCGGCTATCTGGACACCTGGACCGACAACCTCGACGAAGCGCTGCGCCTGATCGAAGAATCCTGCACGACGAAGAAGCCGCTCTCGGTCGGCCTGCTCGGCAACGTCGCCGACGTGCTGGACGAGCTGCTGGTGCGCGGCGTCAAGCCGGACCTGCTGACCGACCAGACCTCCGCGCACGACCCGGTCAACGGCTACCTGCCGCAGGACTGGACCGTGGAAGAATGGGATGAAAAACGCGTCTCCGCGCCGAAGGACGTCGAAGCGGGCGCGCGCGCCTCCATGGCCAACCACATCCGCGCCATGCTCGCCTTCCACGCACTCGGCGTGCCGACCGTGGATTACGGCAACAACCTGCGCCAGATGGCACTGGAAGAAGGCGTGGAGGATGCGTTCGACTTCCCAGGCTTCGTACCCGCCTACATCCGCCCACTGTTCTGCCGCGGCATCGGCCCGTTCCGCTGGGCCGCGCTGAGCGGCGATCCGGAGGACATCGCCAAGACCGACGCGAAGGTCAAGGAACTGATCCCGGACAACCCGCACCTGCACCGCTGGCTGGACATGGCCGCCGAGAAGATCAAGTTCCAGGGCCTGCCCGCGCGCATCTGCTGGGTCGGCCTGGGCGATCGTGATCGACTCGGCCTGGCGTTCAACGAGATGGTCGCCAATGGCGAGCTGAAGGCACCGGTGGTGATCGGCCGCGATCACCTGGATTCGGGCAGCGTCGCCTCGCCGAACCGCGAAACCGAAGCGATGGCCGACGGCTCCGATGCCGTCTCCGACTGGCCGCTGCTTAACGCCCTGCTCAACACCGCCAGTGGCGCGACCTGGGTGTCGCTGCACCACGGTGGCGGCGTCGGCATGGGCTTCTCGCAGCATGCGGGCATGGTCATCGTCTGCGATGGCACCGACGCGGCGGCCAAGCGCATCGCGCGCGTGCTGTGGAACGACCCGGCCACCGGCGTGATGCGGCATGCCGATGCAGGCTATGAGATCGCGGTGGAGTGCGCGAAGGAGAAGGGGCTGGATCTGCCTGGGATTCTGGGCTGATGCGGGGCGGCCCCGGCCGACGGTCGGGGCCGCAGCTCAAGGTAGTGCCGGCCGCTGGCCGGCAACCCACCTAAGGGCCTAGTGCCGGCCGCTGGCCGGCAACCCGATCAGGGCGCCATGCGGCGCGGTTGCATGGAGCCTGAGGAGCCGGCCAGCGGCCGGCACTACCGAGTCCGGTCGTCGGCAACACGTCCCCCATACGCCCGACAAGGGTGACGAACACGCCACATCCTGTTAACTTGCGCGCCCCACATGAAGTTGACAGGGTGCCGCGGCGACGCGGGCCGTGTCCGCACTGATATCGCGCACGAATGACTGCCCTCTCGAATCGCTCCACCGCCCCTGCCCTGTCGCTGCTCGCCGCCGCCCTGCTGGCCAGCCTTGCCACCAACGGCACCGCCCACGCCGCGCCTGCTGGCCAGGCCGTCACGCTGGACGCGGTCAACGTTACCGCCGCCGATGCCACCGAGGCTGCGCGCCGCGCGCTCGACCGGGTGCCCGGGGCAGGCAACGTCGTCGATATGACGCAGATCGGCCAGGGCCGCGTCGCCGGCACTGCCGATGTACTGGCCTACCAGCCCGGCATCAGCGCGCAGAGCGCCGGCAATGAAGGCGTCAAGGTCTCCATCCGCGGTTCGGGCCTCAACCGGGCGCCCGGTGCGCATGCCTCCGGCCTGTCGGTCTCGCTGGATGGCCTGCCGCTCACCGGTCCGGGCGGCACGCCGTACGAGCTGCTGGAGCCGCTGTGGCTGAGCCGCGTGGAGGTGCTGCGCGGTGCCAACGGGTTCGAGCGCGGCGCGCTGGCGCTGGGCGGTGCGGTCAACTACATCACCCGCAGCGGCCGCGACACGCCCGGGCTGGAGCTGCACTACGAAGCGGGCGCACGCGGTTACCAGAAGCGCGGGATCAGCCTGGGCGGCGTGCGGGACGCGGTTGATTACTTCCTGGCCTACACCGATACCGAGTACGACGGCTATCAGCAGCACGCCGCCGGCAAGGGCAAGGGCGCCGTGGCCAACATCGGCTGGCAGCTCACGCCGGATCTGGAGACGCGCTTCTTCCTGCGCTATCGCGAGACCGATCACGAAACCCCGGGGCGCCTGACCCGCGCGCAGATCCGCAACGACCCACGTGCCGCCAACCCGGCCAACCTGGCCATCGATGCGCGCCGCCCGCAGCCGGGCAGCACCTGGATCGGCAACACCACCACCTACACCATCGATGCAGATTCGTCGCTGCAGGCCGGCCTCGTGTACCACAAGTACCCGATGGACTTGAACGAAAGCCTGTACCGCCAGCAGCTGGACTACGCCAACCTCAACGGCACGCTGGACTACCGCCGCGGGCACGCGCTGTTCGGGCATGACAGCGTGACCACGATCGGCCTGCGCGTGACCCATGATCTGGACGCGAACGTGCGCGAGACGCTGCGCTTTGCCAGCAACGGTTACGCCGCCGGCACGCACACCCGCGACTTCCAGCATTACGGAACCGACAGCGTGCTGCACCTCGGCAACGATCTGGCGCTGAGCGAGACGCTGCGCCTGCAGACCGGCCTGGCCTTCATCCACACCCGCCGCGATGTGCAGGTCACCTGGCCGGCCACGCCGGAACGGCTCTCCGAACGGCAATGGGATTACGCGCCGCGGCTCGGCTTCACCTGGCAGCAGACGCCGCAGACACAGTGGTTCGGCAACCTGAGCCGCTCGGTAGAACCTGCGCACCCGTGGTCGATGATCTGGGGCTCGAACCAGTATTTCGCCGCCGGCAATGGCGCCTCCACCGGCCGCCAGCGCGCGCCAGTGGAACTGGACAACCAGACCGCGACCACGCTGGAACTGGGTGCACGTGGCGACAGCGCGCTCGGCCGCTGGGAGCTGACCGGCTACTACGCCCGCCTCAACCACGAGCTGCTCACTGTGGAAGTGCAGCCGGTGCCGAACCTGTTCATCGCCGAATCCAACGCCAGCCCGACCGTACACCGTGGCATCGAAGCCGGCCTGGACAGTGCGCTGTGGCAGGGCGTCGGCGGGCGGCTGTCATTGCGCCAGGCCTACACCTTCAGCGACTTCCGCTACCGCGATGATGCACGCTTCGGTAGCAACCGCCTGCCCGGCCTGCCGCGCCACTACTACCAGGCCGAACTGCGTTACGACCACCCGGCCGGCTTCTATGCCGGGCTGAACACCGAGTATGCGTCGAAGATGTTCGTCGACTACGCCAACAGCATGGCCGCCGACAGCCACGCGATCTTCGGCACCCGCATCGGCTACGACGCCCCCGGTGGGCGCTGGCAGGCCTGGGCGGAGCTGCGCAACTTGGCCGATCGCCACTACGCGGCCACGGTCACGCCGGGCTACGACGATGCCGGCAAGGATGTCGCCCGTTCCACGCCCGGTGAGGGGCGCGGTGTGTATGCCGGGGTGCGCTGGCGATTCGATTGACGTTATGGCGCCACCTTTCGGCCAGCTGGCTGCCACCGGGTATCAGCGCGCCAGTGCCTTGGTGACGGCCGCATCAGCCAACGGCACCATCCGCGCATAGCCGGCCGGCGTGGGATGCACGCCATCGGTGGCCAGGTCCGGGTCCAGGCCGCCATCCTTGTTGGTCATGGCCGTGTGGTAATCCAGATAGACCAGCCCCTGCTGCTCCGCATAGGCGCGCAATGCCCGGTTGAGCGCGGTGACCTTGCCGGCGGGCTGCACGCCGGGTTGCCACGGGTAGTCGCTGACCGGCAGTACCGAGGCCAGCACCACGCGGATGTTGTGCGCCTGCGCCAGTTCCACCATCGCATGCAGGTTGTCTTCGATCATCGCCTGCGTCGCCGGCCCGGTGTTGCCGGCGATATCGTTGGTGCCGGCCAGGATCACCACCGCGGCCGGCTTCAGCGCGATGACATCCTGCTGGAAGCGCACCAGCATCTGCGCGGTGGTCTGCCCGGAGATGCCGCGGTTGACGTACGGCTTGCCCGGGAAGAAGCGCTCGCTGCCGGTTGGGCCCCAGCCTTCGGTGATCGAGTCGCCGTAGAACACCACGCGCTTGGCACCCGGGGCGACCGGCGGCAACGCCGCGTTCTCGTCGCGATAGCGCTGCAGTTGCGGCCAATCCAGCAGGCGCTGCTGCATCTCCGTGATCTGCGCGGGCGTCGCCTGGTCTGCAGGCACGAGGTACAGCGGATTGATCGCCGGGCGATCCTGCGCCTGTGCCAACGGTTGCATGGCACACAACGCGAGCGTCGCGACGAGGGTGGAACGGATCAAGGCTGGCACGGCATGGCGCTCCGCTGAGGGCAAGCGGACAGTCTCATCGATCGGCGACCAGGGATTCAAGCTGCGCTGCGACGCGATCGAAGGGTCCGATGTCACGCGTGGCCCGACTCATCGCCACGGCGCCCTCGATGCTGGCGATGATCATGGTGGCAATGCCCTTGGCCTGGTCGGGTGGACGGCCGCCGCGGTGCAACGCCTCGGTCAGCCGCGCCTCCCAGCGCGCGAACACCTCGGCGGCCGCCCGCTGCGCGTCATCGGGCGCATCATCGATCGGCTCTTCCACTGCCGCGGCGAGTACCGGGCATCCGACGTGGAAATCCGAGCGGATCAGGCGCTCGCGCCACGCCGCCAGGAACAAGGCCAGCCCGTCTGGCGCTGCTCCCTGCAGGCAGGTATCGAGCAGCGCATCGACCTTCGCGCCCGCCAGCGTGGTGGCCAGCGCCAACACCTGCTGCTTGCCCCCCGGAAAGTGATGGTAGGTGGAACCGAACGGCGCCTGCGCGCGTTTGGCTACTTCGCGCACGCTGGAGGCATTGAGGCCATAGGTGGCCAGCATCTCCGCTGCCGCAGCGACCACGCGTTGCGGGGCATCGGAAGGGCGTGCACTCATGGCCGGACTCCTTGCTAAGACGGGTGTCATAGATTAGCGTATTTGAATTATGACAACTGTTATAGATGAGCGCCCCCGCCCATGAATCTCTGGTTTCGCCTGCTGATCCTGCTGCTGTCCTCGCCGTTCCGTTCCAGGCTGACCGCCCCGCTGGCGGTGTCGCGACTGAACTTCCGGGTGCTGCCCAACGACATCGACAGCAACCTGCACATGACCAACGGTCGCTACTGGACGATCTTCGATCTGGGCCGGCTGGACCTGGTGTTCCGGATGGGCCTGGGCCGGGTCGCGTGGCGCTCGAAGTGGGCCCCCATCGTCAGTGGAGGCAGCATCCAGTTCCGGCGCGAACTCAAGCCGTTCCAGCGCTTCGTGCTTGAGACCCGCTTGGCCGGCTGGGTCGGTACGCGCATCATCATGGAGCAGCGGGTGCTGGTTGGCGACGAGGAAAAAGTCGCCACCCGTGCCCTGCTGATCACCGGCATCTACGACCGTCGCCACCGCCGCTTCGTGTCGACCGACGAGATGATGGAGGCCATCGGTGCCCCCAGCGTGCCGTCGCCGGAACTGAGCAAGGCGGCCCAGGCGCTGCTCGCAGCCGAAGTGGCGATGAAAGAGGATTGAGCCCCGCCCCCATCACGCGATGACGGCAGCGCTCAGGCGTTGCGCCAGGAAACGATCTGCGCCTTGGTCATCATCGTCTGTTCGATCCGCCGCAGGCACGTCTCACCCGGGCTCACCAGGCACCATTGCTCGCTGTTGCGCAGCAGCGGCAGATCGGCGCGATGATCGGTATAGGCCATGCGCCACGGGGGCGGATAACCGCGTTCGGTCAGCATCGGAATCTTGTTCTCGCCAAGACAATGGTACTCGCTGATCCACCCGCCCAGGAACGGCCGCAATGTCGAGGCGACCAGCGGCACGTCCTGCAGACCTTCGCGCTCAAGCAGCGCACGTGCGAGCGGCTCCCAGCAGCCGGTGGCGATGACGACCTCGTCGCCCTGCGCCAGATGCTGACGCAGTCGTTCCACGCCCTGCGCCAGGAACACCGGCTCCGGTCCTGCGAACACCTCGTCGGCATGCGCGACCGCCAGCGCCACCAGCGCCTCACGGCTGCGTCCGAAGGTGGCCATCCAGACCGCAAAGCGCACCGGCCGCCGGCGCGTGCGCGGCAGTGCCCAGAGCGGAACCAGCACCGGCAGTGCCAGCAGCACCCCGGCGATCCGCCATGGCTGGCGCCGCAGCAGCGTTTTGAAGAAACGGCTGGCGGTCTCCCAGCGGGTCAGCGTCAGATCGAAATCGAAGACCACTACGGTACGTTCGGACATCCGTGTCACTCCGTTCAGAAGACGCCCTGCACGCGCAGGTTGCCATCATCGGTGGGCGTCAGTACCAGCCCATAAGCCTCGTTCCTGCGGCTGAATCCTGCCGAGCAGATCGCGTCCCAGCCCTGCCCGCAATCCACCTCCGGATGCGCGGCGAAGACGGGATCGCCGTCGTTGTCGGGCGCTTCGGCGACCCACCCTGCCTTGAGCAACAGCGCTTTGGCCTGCGCGTATGGCATGCCGACGGTGACGCCGATCGCGGTCCACGATGGTGGCAATTCGGACGTTTCCGCCGCGTGGACGTGGCCAGCAGACAACAGCAGCAACAACGCCAGGAACACGGATTTCATCGGCATTACATCGAAGGCGGGGCTGCACAGCATAGAACGCGCGAGCGCCCCCGTGCTGGCAGTGGGATGGCCGGTCTCATAAGTCACGCCTCATCGCCCACCAGGAACAAACCCCACCATCGCCACACCGAGGCAGACCAGGCCGCCTGCCAGCGGCAGATACGTTGCCCATACCGGCGCGCCCTGGCCGAGCGCGAACGCGACGAGCGACTCCCGCACGCTTCGGCCGGTCAGAAACGGCATGATGACCAGCGCAGAGAGGGGCAACAACGAGGCGAGCCCGAACGCCAGGAATGCCGGGCGGTGATCGTTGCTGGCGAATCCACCCAGCGGGTACAAGGCCAGACCCCCCAGCAGTCCCACGAAGAGCAGGATGTTGGCGGTCCAGATCGTGGTCCGGTGACGGCGCCGCAGCGCGGCCCGGGACCAGCCACGGTAGTGCGTCTGCAACCCCCTCGCCCAGTACGCCACCAGCCACGTTGCGATCAGGCCGCCAGCGACACCGCTGACCGTCGATCCCCAAGCGTGGATGTCCATGCTCACGTCCTTGTGCGTTTTTCGGCAGTGTAAGGCTGCGGCCGGCCTTGTATGTAAAAACGGCCGCCCATCACGGGCGGCCGTTACTCTGATGCCAGGCGTTACCGATGCCTCGGCTCAGCGTTTGGCCGGCGGCGCATTCTTCACATAGGTATCGAACCAGTTCAGCATTTCCGATACCAGCTGCTCGTTGGATTCGAGCGCGGTATACCAGTGCGGTTCGTGCGGCAGCATCACCAGGCGCGTGGTGCCGCCATTGCCGCGGATCGCCTGGAACAGCTTGCGCGACTGGAACGGCTCGGTGCCCGGGTTCGCATCGTCCTCGCCGTGGACCAGCAGCAGCGGCAGCTTGATCTTGTCGGCGTAGAAGAACGGTGAGGCCTTCAGGTACACGTCCTGCGCCTGCCACACCGAGCGGCGTTCGTTCTGGAAGCCGAACGGGGTGAAGGTCTTGTTGTACGAACCACTGGTGGCGACGCCTGCCTTGAACAGATCGGTATGCGCGATCAGGTTGGCGGTCATCAGGCCGCCATGGCTGTGGCCGGTGACGCCGATCCGGTTGCGGTCGACCACGCCCAGGTCCACCGCCTTGTCCACCGCGGCTTTGGCATCGGCCTCCAGCTGTTCCAGATACGTGTTGTAGGCGGTTTTGGGGTCGCCGACGATGGGGAACGAGGCGTTGTCGATGATCGCGTAGCCGGCCAGCAGCATCAGCCGGTACGGCGCCAGGCGGGTGAAAGTCTGCTGCGAACCGGACACCTGCCCCGCCTGTGCCGCGTTAGCGAAATCGGCCGGGTAGGCATACAGGATCGCCGGCACGCGCTGGCCCTCCTTGTACCCCGGCGGCGTGTACAGGGTGAACGACAGATCCACGCCGTCGGCACGCTTGTAGGTGACCAGGCGCTTCTTGATCTGGCGCACTTCCGGCGTCGGATCCACCAGGTGGGTCAACGCGGCCGGCTTGGACACGACCTGCGCTTCGCCCGGCTTGGCGTCGGCGACGTCCTCGCCAAGCAGGCGCACGAACGCATTCGGCGCATCGGTCACCGACTGGTGCCACGTGAGCAGGTGGCCCGGGATGGCGCTGAAGCCGATGAACTGCTCGTAGGCATCGGCATCGCTGCGGAAAAGACGCTCCGTCTTCAGGCTGCGGAGGCTGAGCGCATCCAGGAAGGGCCGATCCCCCTGCGGCGAAGCGCCCTGCCCGCGCAGGAAGACCGTGTTGCCTTCCTGACGCACCACGTAGGCGCCGTTGGGCAGGCGCTGGTACACGAAATTGCCCGGGTCCTCGTACAGCTCATCGCTGGAGAGATCCCACAACAGCCGGCCTTCCTGCCTGGGGTTGTCGACGTTGACGATGCGGGTCTGGCGCCAGTGGCGGTTCTCGTCGTTCTCGTCGAGGAAGGCAACGTCCGGCTGCGCGGTCCAGGCCAGGCCTTCGAAACGCTGCGCGGTGCGGGCGATCTCGGTGGGCTTGGCGGTGAACGGGGCTTTGAGCATCAGCACGCGATCACGATGCGGAACCGTGACTTTCCAGTCGCCCTTGTCCAGGGCTTCGGCATAGACCAGCGTGGCCGGATCGGTGGCGCGCCAATCGAAATCGCGCGGGCCTTCCGGCACGCCGTGCACCGGCACGCGGTCGGCCAGCGGCAGGCTGGCGATCGGCGTGCTGCGGCCGCTGGCGATATCCAGCACGGCCACGTCATTGGCGAAACGCTGGTAGGTCACCGCATGCGAGAACGGTGCCTTGAGTGTTCTCGTCAGCACATGCACGCCATCCGGGGCGGCCCCGATGCTGTCCAGCAGCGCCGGGGCACCGACGGTGCGCACGGTGTTGGAGGCGGTATCCACCACTGCCAGCTGCGACTGGCCGTAATAGGCGAACAGCGCTTCATCGTAGGCACTGGTCAGCGTATCGCGGGCTTCGTAGGTGCTGCTTTCGCCAGCCGTTCCCAGCGACTCCTGGGTGTCCGGGCCGATCGCACCTTCGGCGCTCGGCGCCGGTCCCTGCTTGGCCGGCACCAGCTTGACCAGCAGCTGCTGGCTGCCGCCGAGCCACTGCACGGTGCTGCCGAAGATCGGGTTCAGCGCGACGTTGGGCACCTGGCGGACCTGGCCGGTCGCTGCATCACCGATCCACAGCTGCACGCTGTCATCGACCACGTTCTGGAACGCGAAGCGTTGGCCGTCGGCCGACCACTGCGCCATGCCGGCGCACCCGCCGGGCAAGGCGACCTTGGTGGAGCGGCCACTGGCGGTATCGACCACGGTGAAGTCGCCCACGCACGGTGGAATGCCATAACCACCCGGGGTGTCGTGGCGGCTGCGGTTCTTCGGCTCCAGGCGCACGCCGGCCAGCTTCAGATACGGCTGGGCGACGCGGGTGATCGACGGATAGGTCTGCGTGGTGGTCAGCAGCAGGCGCTGGCCGGTCGGGTCGACGCTGGGCGTCGGCGGCGGCGGTGCCTTGAGCACCTTGAGCAGGCTCTCCGGCGGCGTGGCGTAACCGGCAAAGGCCGGTGCAGCGAGCAGCAGCCCGAAGGTGGCAACGGCAACGGCCGCAGCCAGCGAAGTACGACGGATCAGCATCCTTATCCCCTTGCAGTGTCAACGAGTGCCCGCAACAGGGGCATGACCCGAATCTAGCACCGCCGGGACCGGTGTGAATGGGCCGGAAGGGCCAACCGCCCGACACTGCAAAGCGAGGCGTTCCACCGTGCCGGGTAGCGCCCCCTTACGCGTCACGCCCGGCCTCGGCCCGGCTAGAATGCCCCATGCGAACCGTGCACGCCCTCCGATATGTCACCCCGCTGCGCGAAGGCGGCTCCCTGCCCGCCGTGGTCGAGACCGACGACGACGGCATGGTGGTGCTTAAATTCCGTGGCGCCGGCCAAGGACCGAAGGCGCTGATCGCCGAACTGATCGCTGGCGAGATCGCCCGCACGCTCGGCCTGCCGATCCCGGAGATCGTGTTCGTGGAGCTCGACCGCGAGTTCGCCCGGACCGAACCGGACCCGGAAATCCAGGATCTGATCCGTGCCAGCGAGGGCCTGAACCTGGGCAGTGATTACCTGCCCGGGGCGATCAACTACGACCCGGCGGCCATGCAGCCCGATGCCGAGCTGGCCTCGAAGATCGTGTGGTTCGATGCATTCACCAGCAACGTGGACCGCACCGCGCGCAATCCCAACCTGATGGTCTGGCATCGCAGGCTGTACCTGATCGACCATGGTGCGGCAATGTACTTCCATCACGACTGGGCCGGTGCCGGGGAGGCCTGCAGTAAGCCGTTCGTGCTGATCCGCGATCATGTACTGCTGCCCTTCGCCACGCAGATTGCCGAAGTGGATTCTGCGCTCGCGGTGATGCTGCCCGATGCCGAAATCGAGCGGATCGTCGGCCTGGTGCCGGACAGCTGGCTGGTGGACGAACCCGCCTTCGACAGCCCGGCGGCTTACCGCCAGGCGTATATCGATTATCTGCAACACCGCCTTCGCGTACGCGCGGCTTTTGTACAGGAGGCCGTCCGTGCCCACACTGCACACCTATGACTATGCGGTGATCCGCGTAGTGCCCCGCGTGGAGCGCGAGGAATTCATCAACGTCGGGGTGATCGTGTCCTGCCCGGGCGCAAAGCACCTGGAAGCGGCGATCGAGCTGGATGTGGAGCGGCTGCGTGCCTTCGCGCCGACGCTGGATATCGAGGGCCTGCAGCCGTGGCTGGATGCGATCGTGGCGATCTGCCGCGGTGACGCGAACGCCGGGCCGATCGCGCAGCTGCCTGCGCGTGCACGTTTCCATTTCCTCACCGCCAAGCGCAGCTCGGTGGTGCAGATGTCGAGCACGCACGTGGGCCGTACCGCAGAGCCGACAGGCGTGGTCGAGCATCTGATGCGGAAGATGGTGCGGGTCCCGGCGTAGCACCGTCGGCGCGGCGGCCCCGTCACCATTCAGACCGGCCAGCGGCACCACGAAAACGGATAGCCATGCAGACCGCTGGCCAGCCCCGCCCGCATCGGGAGGGACAGCCAATGCACGCGGTCGGGCATGATGGCCCAGGCGAAAGATTCCGTGCGTCTTTCCGCATCGGAAGCACGCAGCCAGCGCGCGACATCCTGCGCATTGCCGTGATGATGGAACAACGGGAACTGATGGGTGGTGACAGTGGTGACGACGTAGCAGGCATTTGACAGCGGACATCGCGCAGATCGAACGGAGGAACTCGGCATCCGGCCAGCATGGCAGCGCGTGCCGTCCAGGCTCACCAGGAGAGAACGCGGCCAGTTGTCAGACTTCCGCGCGAAGCGCTGTAGTCTCGCAACGAGCGGCCGGGCGCTGCCCGCCCTTGCGTCAATGGAACGCCGGCCACATCCGACGCGGCGTCCCTCACCCCTTCGGCAACGCGTAGGCGATCACGTAATCGCCGGCCGGGGTTTCCATGAAGTGATGACCACCGGCCATGATGACCACGTACTGGCGCCCACCGAACTCGTAGATCATCGGGTTGGCCTGGCCGCCGGCCGGCAGCTTGGCATGCCAGAGTTCCTTGCCGGTTTTCAGGTCGATCGCGCGCAGCAGATCATCGGTCGCCGCGGCAATGAAGATCAGGCCGCTGGCCGTGACCACCGAACCACCGTTGTTGGGCGTACCGATCTCGATCGGCAGGCCGGAGCGGATGCCGAACGGCCCATTGCCGCGGGCACTGCCGAACGGGCGGTCCCACAGGGTCTTGCCGGTACGCAGGTCGACCGCGCGGATGCCACCGTACGGCGGCTGCTTGCACAGCAGCTTGGTGAACGGCAGGCGCCAGCCGGCGTTGACGTCGATGGCATACGGCGTGCCCACCTGCGGATCGCCCGCGCCTTCGGCGCCGCCCTTGTCGGCGGTCACATCCTCGCGCGGCAGCCACCCCAGTTTGTCCGCCTTCTCGCGCGGCACCAGGCGGTTGTAATTGGGCATGTCGTTGTAGTTGGCAACGATCACGCCACGGCGCGGATCCACGGCCACGCTGCCCCAGTCCGAGCCCCCGTTGTAGCCGGGATACTCGATGGAATGACGGTCCGCGGTCGGCGGGGTGTAAAAGCCTTCGTAACTGGCCTCGCGGAACTGGATGCGGCAGACCAGCTGGTCGATCGGGGTCATGCCCCACATGTCGCGCTCGGTGAGGTCCGGTTTGCGCAGCGTGTGATACAGCGAGAACAGCTGGGTGGGCGAGCGCTGTTCCGGCTCGACGCCGCCCGTGGGCACCTTGCGCTCTTCGGCTGGGGTCAGCAGCTTGCCGGTGCGACGGTCGAGGATGTACATGTCGCCCTGCTTGGTCGGCAGCAGCAGGGCCGGGACTTTGCCGGCGGCGGTCGGATAATCGATCAGGGTCGCCTGCGAGCCCATGTCGTAATCCCAGACGTCCTTGCGCACCGCCTGGAAGTGCCAGGCCGGCTTGCCGGTGTTGACGTCGATCGCCACCAGCGAGGTGGCGTAACGGTTTTCGTTTTCGGTGCGCGAGCCACTCCAGTAATCGCCGGCCGAGTTGCCCATCGGCAGGTAGACCAGCCCAAGTTCGTCGTCGCCGGTCGCAGTGGTCCACATGTTGGGGGTGCCGCGGGTATAGGTCTCACCCGGCGGCGGTGCGCCGTTGCGCTCCGGGCGGACCATGTCCCACGCCCAGCGCAGTTTGCCGGTGACGGCATCGTAGGCCTGGATCACGCCGGATGGCGCGTCGCGGCGCTGACCGTCCAGCACCTGGTGGCCGGTCACGATCACGCCCTGCACGATCGCCGGCGGCGAGGTGATGGAGACATAGCCGGCCGGGCTGTCGCCCATGCCCACGGTGATGTCGACCTGGCCGTTGTTGCCGAAACCGGCGCACGGCTTGCCGGTGGCGGCATCGACCGCGATCAGGCGGCCATCCAGGGTGCCTTCGATGATGCGCGCCGCACAGGCGCCACGCGGCACCTGGGTCAGCACGGGCACGCCGCTGGGAACGGCCAGGTCCGCGGCCACATCGTTCAACGCGGTGTCCTGCGCGGCGGCGGGCACTTCGTAGTAGGAGACCCCGCGGCAGGCGGCGGTGTACGGGATCGACTTGTCCTTGATCTTCGGGTCGTAGCGCCAGCGCTCGGTGCCATCGGCGGCGTTGAGCGCGACCAGCTGATTGCGCGCGGTGCACAGGTAGAGGCTGTCGCCGATTTTCAGCGGCGTGGTTTCCGCACCCCAGCGCTTCTCCGGCAGGTCGCCAGTGCGGAACAGCCAGGCCTGCTCAAGCTTGGCCACGTTGTCCGGGGTGATCTGCTGCAGCGGCGAGAAACGCGTTGCCGCGTTGTTGCGACCATAGGCGGCCCAGTCGCCGTCCACCGGGCGGTCGGCCGGTTGCAGGGGCGCGTCGGCCGTGGGTGCCAGGCCGGTGCTGGTCATCGGCTCGGGGAAGGCGCCCTGTGCCTCGGTAACACCATGTGGCACGAAGGCCAGGGTGAAGGCCGCCACGAACACCAGCGCCAGCACGCCGGCGATGCCGCGCGAGACCTTGCGCGACACCGGGCGATCCAACGTCGGCAGCAGCAGCGACAGCACGAAGCCGATCGCCACGATCAGGCCCAGGCGCGGCACCCAGCGCCAATAGTTGCTGCCCGACTCCCACCACGTCCACAGCAGCGTGCCGACGAACACCAGCGCGAACCACAGCGCGCCGCTGTAGCGGCCCCGCCACAGCTGCACGCCGGAGATCAGCAGGCCGACGCCGGCCAGGACGTAGTACCAGGAACCACCGAGGCTGGCGAGCCAGGCGCCGCCCGCGGTGAATACAACGCCCAGCAACAGAATGACAATTGCCAGCACAGCCACCAGCCAATGGCGGGGGCGGCGGGTCTGCGTCGTGGTGGACATCGGTTTCTCCTGAAGCGCGAAGATCGCCGACGTTGCCGCCGGCCCCGCGGCTCTTATCCCACCGGGGTCGTGAACGTTGCGCGTTCTTTGCTGCAGCCGCCAGCGTCGGCACAGCCGACGATGAAAGCGTGCAATCTCCCTGCCCACAACGAAAAACGCCGGCATGTGCCGGCGTTTTCCGTGTCACTGCCGCAGGGGCTTACGCCTCCGGCGGTGCCACCACCGGGCTGGCGTCGACGGCCGCCGGTGCATCTTCTTCCACACCCTCATCCAGCGAGGCATCCATGCGTTCAACCGCCTGGAGCTTCTCTTCCTTGGACAGACGGATCAGGGTCACGCCCTGGGTGTTGCGGCCGACGCGCGAGATTTCCGAACCGCGGGTACGCACCAGGGTGCCACCATCGGAGATCAGCAGCACTTCGTCGCGCGGGCCCATCAGCACCGCACGCACCAGCTTGCCGTTGCGCTCGGTGGTCTGGATGCCGATCACACCCTGCGTGCCACGGCCCTTGCGCGGGTAATCCGGCAGCGGGGTGCGCTTGCCGTAGCCGTTCTCGGTCGCGGTCAGGATGTAGAGCGCGTTGTCATCGTCGGCGCCGTTCTCGATCACGGCATCGCCGCTGTCGATCACGGTCTCGTCGACCTGGCTCTCATCCTCGTTCTCGTCTTCGCTGCCGCCGGCACTCTCGGCCACGATCAGGCTGACCACTTCCTCACCCTTGGGCATCTTGATGCCGCGCACGCCGGTGGCGGTACGGCCCATCGAGCGGACCTTGTCCTCACCGAAGCGCACGGTCTTGCCGTTGGAGGCGAACAGCAGGATGTCGCGCTCGCCATCGGTCAGGCCGACGCCGACCAGCGCATCGCCCTCATCGAGGTTGATCGCGATCTTGCCGCGCGCCAGGCGGAAGGCGAACTCGCTGAGCGGGGTCTTCTTGACCGTGCCGTTGCGGGTGGCGAAGAACACGAACTGGCCTTCGGCGTACTCGCGCACCGGCAGCACGGCCTGGACCCGCTCACCGGCTTCCAGCGGAATCCAGTTGATGATCGGGCGGCCACGGGCGTTGGAGCCGGCCTCCGGCAACTGGTGGACCGGCAGCCAGAACACCTTGCCCGCACTGGTGAAGGTCAGCAGCGTGTCATGCGTGTTGACCAGCCACAGCTGTTCGATGAAATCCTCTTCCTTGGTCGAGGCGGCACTGCGGCCACGGCCACCGCGGCGCTGGGCCCGGTAGGCACTGACCGGCTGGCGCTTGGCATAGCCGGCGTGCGACAGGGTGACCACCACGTCTTCCGGGGCGATCAGGTCGAGGATGTCCAGGTCTTCTTCGCTGTGGCGGATCTCGGTGCGGCGCTCGTCGCCGAACTCCGTACGCACGTTGATCAGCTCTTCGCGGATGACCTGCAGCAGACGGTCCGGATCTTCCAGGATATGGATCAGCCCGGCGATCGTTTCCAGCAGCAGCTTGTACTCGTCGGTCAGGCGGTCCTGCTCCAGCCCGGTCAGGCGATGCAGGCGCATTTCCAGGATCTGGGTCGCCTGGATCTCGGTCAGCTGGTAGCCGCCCGCGAGCAGGCCCACACCCTTGGGCAGATCATCCGGACGCGAGGCTTCGGCACCGGCGGCGCCCAGCATCGAGCCGACCAGGCCCGGCTCCCACAGGCGGGCGAGCATGCGTTCGCGCGCCTCGGTGGGGTTCGGCGAGGTCTTGATCAGTTCGATCATCTCGTCGATGTTGGCCAGCGCGACGGTCAGGCCTTCCAGCACGTGCGCACGCGCACGCGCCTTGCGCAGTTCGAACACGGTGCGGCGGGTGACCACTTCGCGGCGGTGGCGCACGAAGGCCTCGAGCATCTGCTTGAGGTTCATCAACTGCGGGCGGCCATCGACCAGCGCCACCATGTTGATGCCGAACACCGACTCCATCTGGGTCTGCTGGTAGAGGTTGTTCAACACAACTTCCGCCGACTCGCCGCGCTTGATCTCGATGAAGATGCGCATGCCGTCCTTGTCGGACTCATCGCGCAGTTCGCTGATGCCTTCGAGCTTCTTTTCCTTGACCAGCTCGGCGATCTTCTCGATCAACCGGGCCTTGTTCACCTGGTACGGGATCTCGGTGACGATGATCGATTCGCGGCCGTTGTCAGCCACTTCGACCTCGGCCTTGGCGCGGATGCGCACACGGCCACGACCGGTCCGGTACCCGGCGACGATGCCGGCGGTGCCGTTGATGATGCCCGCGGTCGGGAAGTCCGGGCCCGGGATGAACTCCATCAGGCCGTCGACGTCGATCTCGGGGTTGTCGATCAGCGCGATGCAGGCGTTGATCGATTCGGTCAGGTTGTGCGGCGGGATGTTGGTCGCCATGCCCACCGCGATACCGGCCGAACCGTTGACCAGCAGGTTCGGGAACCGGGTCGGCATGACCGTCGGCTCCAGTTCCTTTTCGTCGTAGTTGGGCTGGAAATCGACCGTTTCCTTGTCGATGTCGGCCATCAGCTCATGGGTGAGCCTGGACATGCGGGCTTCGGTGTATCGCATCGCCGCGGCGGAGTCGCCGTCGACCGAACCGAAGTTACCCTGGCCATCGACCAGCATGTAGCGCAGCGAGAACGGCTGTGCCAGACGCACCAGCGTGTCGTACACCGACTGATCGCCATGCGGGTGGTACTTACCGATGACGTCACCGACGATACGCGCCGACTTGAAGTAAGGCTTGTTGGCGTGCGCGTTGAGTTCACTCATCGCGAACAGCACGCGGCGATGCACCGGCTTGAGGCCATCGCGCGCATCCGGGAGTGCGCGCCCCACGATCACGCTCATCGCGTAATCGAGGTAACTCTTGCGCATCTCGTCTTCCAGGTTGACCTGGATGATTTCCTTGGCGGTTTCTGCCATTCGGGTTCCGTTGTCTGGTAGCGGTCCAGTCCGTCACGACCGCCCTTTCGGGGCGGTTGCGCCGGAATCTCGATTAACCGTTGGATTCTACCACAGCGGGCCATTTTCCGCCCGCTTTTACGGGGGTTTTACCGGCAAGAATCAGGAACTTACGGGGGCGTTGGCGGGCGCTTGGGCAGGCCACGACCGTCGGTCGTGGCACGCGCCGCAGCCGGCCTCAGCCGAACGCGGACTGCATGTTGGCCACCGTCGGGTTCAGGATCACCCCACGCTCGGTCACGATGGCGTCGATCAAGCTGCCCGGGGTGACGTCGAAGACCGGGTTCCAGGCGGCGATGCCCTCGGCCACGGTACGGGTGCCGCCCACGCCGTAGAGCTCGCCAGGATCGCGCTGTTCGATCTCGATCTGCTCGCCGTCGGCAGTGTCCATGTCCACCGTGGAGGACGGCGCCACCACCATGAACTTCACGCCGTGGTGGCGGGCGGCGATGGCCAGCTGGTAGGTGCCGATCTTGTTGGCGGTGTCACCGTTGGCGCAGATGCGATCCGCGCCCACGACCACCCACTGGACCGCACCGGTCTTCATCAGGTGCGAGGCGGCCGAATCGGCGATCAGGGTGGCATCGATGCCATCCTGCTGCAGCTCCCACACGGTCAGGCGCGCGCCCTGCAGCCACGGCCGGGTCTCGCCGGCGAACACGCGGGCGATGCGGTGCTGGGCCATGCCGGCGCGGATCACGCCCAGCGCGGTGCCGAAGCCGGCGGTGGCCAGCGAGCCGGTATTGCAGTGGGTGAGCACGCCGCTGCCGGCCTCGATCAGCCCGGCGCCCAGCGCGCCCATGTGGCGGTTGGCGGCCAGATCCTCCTCGGCGATTGCCTGGGCTTCGGCGGCCAGCACCTGCTGCCAGTCGGCACCGGCCGGGGCCAGCGCGCGGCGCATGCGGGCCAGCGCCCAGGCCAGGTTCACGGCGGTCGGGCGCGAGGCGTTGAGGCGTTGCAGGGCCGGCTCCAGCTTCAACAGCGCTTGGGCGCCATCGTCGGCCTGGACCTCATTGGCCGCCAGTACCACGCCCCAGGCGGCGGCAATGCCGATCGCCGGTGCGCCGCGCACGGTCAGCGCATGGATGGCCTCGGCAACCGCGTCGCTGTCGCGGCACTCCACGTGCTCGACGATGAACGGCAGTTTGCGCTGGTCGAGCAGTTGCAGGCTCTCGCCGGTCCACAGGATCGGGCGGATATGGTCGTAACGGGCGTAGTCGATGTCGGTGGATGCGTTCATCGGGCCATTGTAGCGGCGTGCCGATGCAGGCGGAATCGCGCGCTCAGTTGACCGCGAACTCGGCGCGGCAGCCCTTGTCGACCCAGACCCCACGGCTGTCCCAGCCCCAGCTGCTGCCCTGCTCGCAGGGGGTGCCGGAGAGCTGCTTGTTGAGCGTGACACCGTGGGTGATCCCGGCACCACAGAAGCGGCGCTGGCGCGACTTGGATTCGCAGACCAGGATGCGTGGCACGTTGAGGAACCCGCTGCCATCGGCGGCACCGACCTCGAACTCGCCCTGGCAACCGCGGGTCACCCAGATCTCATTGCGGCGATAGCCCCAGCTGTGGCCTTCGCGGCACGGCAGCGAGGTGAGCTGGCGCAGCAGACGCACCGGCGCGCCCTGCAGCACGACCGGGCAGCTCTGCGGGCGCCCGTTGGATTCGCAGCGCACCACCCGGCGCGTGCGGCGTTCACCGTCGGCACGCGGCGCGGCAGCCGCGGTACGCGCGCGGAACTCGGCGCGACAGCCCAGGGTCACCCAGACGCCGGAACGGTCGGTGCCCCATTCCGAGCCTCGCACGCAGCTGTTATCGGAGAGCTGGCGGATCAGATCGACACCGCCTTCGGTGGGGACATCGCAATGCACCCACCCCATGTCGCGCGATTCGCAACGCACCACCTGGCCGGCATAGCCGCCGGCCTGCGCGAGCGCCGTTTCAGGCATCAGCGCAGTCCACAGCAACACCGGCCACAAGGGCATGCCCGCGCCTACCAACAGCTTCATCAACACGATCCCCGCCACGCCTGAACAATCACATGACCCACCTTCGGACATCCGGTGTGATCAGAGCATCATCATGCAGCCCGTGCAAGACGCGGATGCGTCAAAACGCCTCAGGCGTGGGCGAAATCGAAGGCCAGCACATCGGCGATGCGGTCGGTGCGGTTCATCGCCATCAGCAGCCGGTCCACGCCCACCGCCACCCCCGCGCAATCGGGCAGCGCCGGCAAGGCCGCCAAGAGGTGTTCATCCAGCGGGGGCAGCACGTCGCCGCGCGCGGTACGGATGGCATGGTCGCGCTCGAAACGCGCGCGCTGTTCAGCCGCGTCGTTCAGCTCGTGATAGCCGTTGGCCAGCTCCACGCTGCCCAGGTACAGCTCGAACCGTTCGGCCAGCGGGGGCGTGCCCGGCCGAATTTTCGCCAATGCCGCCTGGGTGGCAGGCCAGTCATGCACCACCGTCATGGTGTCGTCACGGAAGTACGGTTGGATGCAGTGGGTCATCAGCAGATCGAGCCAGTCATCCCGGGTCAATCCGTCCGCATCGATGCGGACCTCGGCCAGCGGTGCCTGCAGGTCTTCCAGGCTGGCCTGGAACGGGTCCAGCCCGACGTGCTGCTGGTAAAGACCGCGGTAATCGATGACCTCCAGCGTCGCCTCGCGCTGAACCAGCTGCAGCGCATCGCGCACGAGGGCGGCGGTCTCGTCGATCAGGCGACGGTGGTCCCAGCCGATCCGGTACCACTCCAGCATGGTGAACTCGGGATTGTGGCGGCCGCCGGCTTCGCCGTTGCGGAACACACGACCCAGTTCGTAGCAGTCCCCCACCCCTGCCGCGAGCAATCGCTTCAACGGGAACTCCGGCGAGGTGCGCAGCCAGCGTTGCGCGGTGCCCGCATCCACGTGCCCGCTGAAGCGGGTATGGAAGCTGTCGATGTTCGGCTCGGTATTGCCTGCTGCGGACAGGATCGGCGTTTCGACCTCGAGCACGTCGCGTGCGGCGAAGAAGCGGCGGATCAGCGCATTGAGCGCGGCACGCTGGCGCAGCGCGGCGATCACGCGCGCGCGTCCTTCAGCCGCTGGGCCAGCGGCAGGGTCAGCAGATCGCGGGTGTCATCGACGTAGCCGGTGGCCAGGTACAGGCGTCGCGCCAGTTCGTTGTGATGGTTCACTTCCAGGCGCATGCGCTCCACGCCACGTGCGTTGGCGCGCTGTTCGAGGATGGCCAGCGCCTGCTTGCCGCGGCCCCGCCCACGCGCGGCATGGCTCAGGTACAGCTCATCGAGCAACGCAAAGTGGCCGCCCTGCTCCAGGCTGAAGCCCATCGCCAGTGCTCCATAGCCCACCACCGCGCCGGCCTCGTCCAGCCACAGCAGCACTTCACCGTTGCGCGGATCTTCCAGCAACGCGGCCAGCGCGTTCCGCACACGGGTGTCTTCGAAGTCGAGTTTGTCTTCGGCGTAGAAATCACGCATCAGCCCGATCAGCAACTCGGTGTCGGCGACGGTGGCCAGGCGGAAATCGAGGGGAACGGTCTGCATGCGGTTTCTCTTGTTCAGTGCTGCGCGAGGAAGGCGATCAGCTGGTCTTCGTCCCAGACCGGCACGCCCAGCTCCTGCGCCTTGGTCAGCTTGGAACCGGCCTCGGCACCGGCGACCACGAAGGAGGTTTTTTTCGACACACTGCCAGCCACCTTGGCGCCGAGCGCTTCCAGCCGGGCTTTGGCCTCGTCGCGGTTCATCTGCGTCAGCGTTCCGGTCAGCACGGTGGTCTGGCCGTCCAACGGGCCGGCGACCTGGTCGGCCTGCTCCGGCGCCAGTGTCAGCAGCTTCTGGCGGTATTCCTCGGCCTTGAGCAGCATCGGGCCGTGGCCTTCGCTGTCGAGCCAGTCGGCCAGCCCGAGGGCTACCTCGTTCGGCAGGCCGGCGACCACGAACCGCACCGGCTCGGCGTCCAGCACCGAGGCCGCATCCGGCAACATGGCCACCAGCTTCTCCGCGCGCAGCCGGGTGATGCCCGGAATCTCCGCTTCGACCAACAGCTGCGCGAAATCCAGACCGTCCCGCAGCTTGGCGATCGGCGGGTGCACATCGCTGATGCGCACTTGGCCGACCTGCAGCAGCGCATCGATCGCCTCCTGGTTGCCAGCCTGTTCGAAGAAGTGGCCGAGCGAACGCGCCACTTCGCCGCCGATGTCGGGCACGCGCTTGAACAGCGGCCAAGGCAGATGACGGATCAGTTCGAGATCGCCGAACCAGGTCGCCAGGGCCTTGGCGGTGCTCTCGCCGACATGCTCGATGCCCAGCGCGAACAACAGCCGCTCCAGCGTGGTGGTGCGGCTGGCGTCGATCGCGGCGATCAGGTTGTCGGCCCACTTGGTCGCGATCTTCTTCGTGTTCCAGGCGAACGTGGCCGGCATCGCCAGCGCCTGCGCGCGCCATGCCTCGTCGCTGCCATCGAGCTTGAGGATGGCCCTCAGGTACTCGCCGCTGCCTTCCGGCGGCAGGTGCAGGCCGATCTGGCTGGCCAGCGCCTCGGGCGATTCGGCATCCAGCACCAGCTTGAGCTGCAGCAGTTGATCACGCTGCAGGCGGTACAGATCGGCCACGCCGCGCACGATACCGGCGTCGACCAGGGTCTCGATGTACTTGCCGCCCAGGCCGTCGATATCCATGGCACGACGCGAGGCGAAGTGCGCGATGGCTTCCTTGCGCTGCGCCGGGCAGCTCAGCTCACCCGAGCAGCGCCACGCGGCCTCGCCCTCTTCGCGGACGATCTCCGAGCCGCACACCGGGCACTGCGAAGGCATCTGCCACGGCGTGGTGCCGGCGGGGCGGCGGTCGGCGATCACGCTGACCACTTCCGGGATCACATCACCGGCGCGGCGCACGATCACCGTATCGCCCACGCGCACATCCAGGCGCGCGATCTGGTCGGCATTGTGCAGCGTCGCGTTGGACACGATCACGCCGGCCACGGCGACCGGCGCCAGACGCGCGACCGGGGTCGCGGCACCCGTGCGGCCGATCTGGATCTCGATCGCCTCCACCGTGGTGGTCTGTTCCTGCGCCGGGAATTTGTGCGCGATCGCCCAGCGCGGTGCGCGCGCGACGAAGCCCATCTGTTCCTGGCCGGCGCGATCGTCGAGCTTGTACACCACACCGTCGATATCGAAAGCCAGACCGTCGCGGCGTTCGCCGATGTCGCGGTAATAGGCGAGCAGCCCGTCGGCCCCCTCCACCACCTGGCACAGGTCACTCACCGGCAGCCCCCACGCGCGCAGCTGCGCCAGCGTGGCCGAATGCGTGGGCGGCAGCTCGCCGCCTTCAACCTGGCCGGTGCCGTAAGCGTAGAAGCTCAGCTTGCGCCTGGCGCTCATCTTCGGATCGAGCTGGCGCAGCGAACCAGCGGCGGCGTTGCGCGGATTGGCCAGCACTTTGCCGTCATGCAGGCGCGCATCGGCGTTGTAGGCCTCGAAGTCGGCACGGGCCATGTAGACCTCGCCGCGCACTTCCAGCACCGCTGGCCAGCCCTCACCCTTGAGCACCTGCGGGATCACACTGATCTGGCGGAGGTTCGCGCTGACATCCTCGCCGGTGGCGCCATCGCCACGGGTCGCCCCCTGCACGAAACGGCCCTCCTCGTAGCGCAGGCTGATCGCCAGGCCGTCAAGCTTCGGTTCGGCGGAAAAATACAGCGTGCTGCGACGCAGGCGCTCGCTGATG
Source organism: Stenotrophomonas sp. HMSC10F06 (assembly GCF_001807865.1). Taxonomy (NCBI): domain Bacteria; kingdom Pseudomonadati; phylum Pseudomonadota; class Gammaproteobacteria; order Lysobacterales; family Lysobacteraceae; genus Stenotrophomonas; species Stenotrophomonas sp. HMSC10F06. The sequence continues at coordinate 50,920 of NZ_KV791255.1, forward strand.
CGGCGCACGAAATCCTGGACTTCCTCATCACTGAAGGCATTGCCCAGCGACAGCATCGGCACCGCGTGGCGGACCTCGGCGAAACGGGAGGACGCCTTGCCACCGACCTGCCGGGTCGGCGAATCGGCCGCGGCCAGCTCCGGGTGTGCCTGCTCGATCGCCTCCAGCTCGCGCACCAGCAGGTCGTACTCGACGTCGGGGATCATCTGCTCGTCGCGCTCGTGGTATGCCTTGCCGGCCTCCTCGATCTGGCGGCGCAGGACGTCGGCACGTGCGGCGGGGCTGGGGGTCATGCGGGAGGCGATCCTGGTGGGGCATTCAATTTTACCCCTCCCCCCGCTCCTGCGCGCAGTGAAGAACGCTTGCCGCCGATCCGCCGTGGCGCTAGCGTGCGCCGAACCCCTTGTTTTCGGTGCCCCGTGACCCCTGCCCTCGTCGCTTCCCGTCGCTCGTTCCTGCAGCTGGCCGGCGCCGGCCTGGCATTGTCCGGCCTGGGCGTGCTGCCTGCATCGGCCGCGCCGTCGCGTGCACTCCCCGCCAGCACAGGACCGGTGCTGCTGAACTTCAACGAATGCCCGTATGGGCCATCACCGGCTGCGCAGGCGGCGGCACGCGACATCATCGCCAGCAGCGGGCGGTATCTGTTTGCTCTGGCCGGCGAGCTGCGCGATCTGTTCGCCCAGCAGGAAGGCATCGGCAAGGATCACGTGCGGCTGTATCCGGGCTCCAGCGAGCCACTGAACCGCGCGGCCGTGCTGTGGACCTCGCCTAGTGCGGGGCTGGTGGTCGCCGATCCCACCTTCGAGGCGCTGGGCGATCTTGCCGAGGCGCGTGGGGCCACGGTGGCCAGGGTGCCGCTGCGCGCAGACGGGGCACACGACGTGCGTGCGATGGCGGCGGCTGCCGCGACGGTCAATGCCGGCCTGCTGTATCTGTGCAACCCCAACAATCCCACAGGTTCGATCACCCCGGCGGCCGACATTGCCTGGCTGCTGGCCAACAAGCCGGCCCAGACCCGCGTGCTGGTGGACGAGGCCTACCTGCAGTACAGCGAGCAGCGCTCGGTGATCGGCCAGGTGATGCAGCGCGACGATGTGATCGTGCTGCGCACCTTCTCCAAGCTCTACGGCATGGCCGGCCTGCGCCTGGGGGTGGCGGCCGCGCATCCGGACCGCCTGAAGCAACTGGCCAGCCTGGGCGACAACCCGCTGCCGGTCACCGCGATGGCGGCGGGACTGGCCAGCCTGCGTGATCCGGGATTGATCGCACAGCGCAAGGCGGAGAATGCCCAGGTACGGCAGGAGACCATCGGCTGGCTCGGTAAGCGCGGCTTTAGCTGCGTGCCGTCGGAAGCAAACTGTTTCGTGGTCGATGTGCAGCGCGACGGCGCGGCGTTCTCTGCGGCGATGGCCGAACAGGGCGTGGTCATCGGGCGCAGCTGGCTGATCTGGCCGCAGCGGGTGCGCGTGACGGTGGGCACCGCGGCCGAAATGGCGCGGTTCCGTGCGGCCTTCGACACGGTGGTCAGCCAGAACAGGTAGAGCCGACCGTTGGTCGGCTCTACGGCAATCACCAGCGCGGGGCCTTGGTCAGCGGCGGGGCCTGGTGCTGGCGGTCGTAGGCGCGCAGCTCATCACGGATGTGCGCGATGCGCTGGCGACCCAGGGCATTGCGGCTGTCATCGAGCACGACGCCATCGAGCAGCTCGCCCATGCGCTGCACGGTCGGCAGCATCTTTTCCCAGGCGTCCAGCGCGGTCAGCGGCGCCGGCAGGGTCAGGAAGAAGGCGATCGCCGGGGTTTCCATCTCGCGGATGTTGGCCATATCGAAACTGCCCGGCTTCATGATGCTGGCCATCGAGAAGATCGGGCCGCGCTCGGGGTGGCCTTCGACCAGGCGGTGGAAGACATTCATGTGGCCGAACACCAGGCCGGTCTTTTCCGCAGCAACGACGATGTCCTCGCCACGCAGCTGCTCGCCCGCGCGCGCAGCGACGAACAGCGAGACGATCTTGTCGAAATCCTGCGTCGCACGCTTGCCCAGGTCACTGGCCGGCGCGGCGTCCACGTCCGGCAGCCCCAGCTCGGGCTGGGTGACGCCGTCTTCGCCGACAACGGGGGCAGCGCCCTCGGCCGGGCTCTCGCCCTCGCCCAGCACGGGCTCACGGCGCTGGCCGCTGGTGCTCTCCGCGCCTTCGACGCGACGGCCCTGCGCTTTCTTTTTCGGACGGCCAAACAGGAAGATCGCAGCGATCAACAGCAGGCCGGCGGCCAGGATGCCGATGCGGAGCAGTGCCATGTCGGACATTCGGGGGGGTCTCCGGCTAAATCATTCAGGTACTTAAGGATGGCACGTCAAGCCGCGCCCGCCAATCGTGCGGCTTCCTCCAGGTCGACACTGACCAGTCGGCTGACGCCCGGCTCGCGCATGGTCACGCCGGAGAGCTGGTGGGCAGCTTCCATCGTGGCCTTGTTGTGGCTCACAAACAGGAACTGAACCTTCTCGCTCATTTCCTTGACCATGTTGGCCAGGCGACCGACGTTGGCTTCGTCCAACGGCGCGTCCACCTCGTCCAGCAGGCAGAACGGTGCCGGGTTGAGCTGGAAGATCGCAAACACCAGCGCCACCGCGGTCATCGCCTTCTCGCCACCGGACAGCAGCGAGATGCTCGACACCCGCTTGCCCGGCGGCCGCGCCATGATCGCAACACCGGTGTCGAGCAGGTCTTCACCTGTCAGCTCGAGGTAGGCGTGGCCACCACCGAACAGGCGCGGATACAGCTGCTGCACACCGGCGTTGACGCGGTCGAAGGTGTCCTTGAAGCGGCCGCGGGTCTCGCGGTCGATCTTGCGGATCGCATCCTCCAGGGTTTCCAGCGCGGTGGTGAGGTCGGTGTTCTGCGCATCCAGGTACTCCGAACGCTGCGACGCCTCGCCGTATTCCTGGATGGCGGCCAGGTTGACCGGCTCCAGCCGGCGCATGCGGCCATCGATCTGGTGCACGGCCTGCTCCCAGTCGGTGGCCCGCGCATCCTCGGGCAGGCTGTTGATCACATCCTGCAGCACGAAGCCGGCCTTCTCCACCGAGGCCGACAGCTGGTCAGCACTGAGCACCAGTGCCTGCTGGTCGAGCTTGCGCTGGGAAATGCGCTCGCGCTGCGCCAGCGCCTGTTCGTCGCGCTGGTGGCGGGTCTGCTCGAACGTGCGCAGTTCGGCATCGATGCCATCGAGCAACGTACGGGCTTCGCCCAGCACGCGGTCGGCACGCACGCGCTCGCCCAAGGCGTTCTGATGTTCGGCTTCGAGCGCCTTGACCGGCGAATCACCTTCGTCCAGCTGCGAATGCAGTTCACCCAATCGCGTATCCAGCTGCCCACGCTGGGTACTCATGCGCTCCAGCGCCTGGCTCAGCGAGGCGATCTGCGCGCGCTGCGATTCCAGCGTCAAGGCGAGCGAATGCGCCGCCTCGCGCACGTTGCGGGCCTGGTCGCGGGCCTGGTCGCGGGCATCGGTAAGCTGGCGACGCTCGCCTTCCAGCGCGGCGCGGACCGATTCCAGGTCGCCCATGCTGGTGACCGCATCGTCCAGCCGCGAACGTGCTTCGCGCACCTGCTCGCGACCGGCATCCAGCGTCTCCAGCAATTGCACCAGCTCGCCTTCGATGCGGTCGATGCGGGTGCGTGCGGCCTCCACCTTGCCCTGCTGGCTCTGCAGCTGGCCACCGAGCTCGGAAACGCTGCGATGGGCCAGGTACAGCTGGCGCTGCGCGTCTTCGCGTTGCTGCTCACCGGCCAGCAACTGGTCACGGAAGCCGGCCAGCTGCTCTTCCAGGGCCGCTTCGCGGTCCTGCAGTGTTTCAATCTGCTCGCGCAGGGTAACAATCTCGCGTTCGCGCAGCAGCGCGCCCTGCTTGGCCGCGCCGGAGCGCGACACGCGCACCCAGCCCTCGCCCAGCCGCTCGCCACCGCGGGTAATGACCGAGTCGCCCTCGCCCAGTGTCGCCTGCAGCGAACGGGCGGACGCGAGATCCTCGGCGGCATGCAGGCGTGCCAGCAGCCGACGGATCGCAGTGGGGCCCTGCACTTTCGCGGCCAGCGAGGTCGGCGCGACATCCAGCGCGTCCTGCTCGGCCGAGACCAGCGCGATACGGCCTTCGCCGAGTTCGCCCAGCGCATCCACCAGCGATGCCGGGGAATCGACCAGCACGCCCTCGATCAGCTGGCCGAGCGCGCTTTCCACGGCGTTTTCCCAGCCGCTCTCCACGGTCAGGCGTTCGCCGACACGCGCGCCCGAATCCAGCCCGCGTGCCTTCAGCCAGGCCACCGCGGCGCCCTGCTCCTGGCCTAGTGCGGCCTGCTGCAGGGTCTCCAGTGACGACAACCGGCCGCGGGCGGCCTGGGCCTGCTTGCGGATCTCGGCCAGCTCGGTCTGCCCGGCGCGCTGGCGGTCCTGCAGCCCGGCCACGGCATGCTTGCGTTCTTCCACCTGCTCGTTGAGCGTGTCCAGCGAGGCCTTCTGGGTCTCGTGCTGGAGGTGCAGTTCTTCGAACACCTCGGCCAGGGCGTCCAGATCCAGCCCGGCGCGCTCGGCCTGCAGCGACTCGCGGCGGCGATCGGCTTCCAGCACCTGGCGGTCCAGATAATCCACGCGGGTGCGCTCGACTTCGCCGGCGCGCGAGGCTTCGGAGGTGCTGCGGGTATGGCTCTCCCAGCGCTGCTGCCAATCGGCCAGCCGGGCCTCGGCATCACGCAGGGCTTCCTGCTTGATCTCATTCTCTTCCTGCAACTGCTCCAGGCGCGGCTCGGCATCGTCCACTGCCTCGCGCAGCACCATCAGCTTGGCCTCATCGCCACTGATGTGCTGGCCCAGATCGGCCAGTGCCTGCTGCGCTTCATCGCGCGCCTTGTTCAGTCGCTGCGACATCTCGCGCTGATGCTGGATCTGCTGCTCCAGGCGGGCCAGCGTGCTGCCGACCTGGTAGACCTCGGCCTGCGCGGTGTTGAGCGCATCGGAGGCCTCTTCGCGGCGCAGGCGGCTGGTTTCGATGCGGGCTTCGGCATCGCGCTGCTCGGCGATCAGCTGCTGCAGGCGGGTCTCCTCGCGCGAAAGTGCTTCGCGCAGGCCGCCCAGGCGGCCATCCAGCCCACGGTATTCCAGCGCCTTCCACTCGGCGTCCTTGACCTTGCGCTCTTCCTGCAGCGCCTGGTACTGCTCGGCCTGGCGCGCCTGGCGCTTGAGGTGCTCGAGCTGTTTGCCGATCTCCTCGCGCAGGTCGTTGAGGCGGTCAAGGTTCTCGCGGGTATGCCGGATGCGGGTCTCGGTTTCCTTGCGGCGCTCCTTGTACTTGGAGATGCCGGCAGCTTCTTCCAGGTAGACCCGCAGATCTTCAGGCCGCGCCTCGATGATCTTGCTGATCATGCCCTGCTCGATGATCGAGTAGCTGCGCGGCCCCAGGCCGGTGCCGAGGAACAGGTCGGTGATGTCGCGGCGGCGGCACTTGGTGCCGTTGAGGTAGTAGTTGCTGCTGCCGTCACGGCTGACGGTGCGCTTGACCGAGATCTCGTTGAATGAGGCGTACTCGCCGGTGATGGTGTGGTCGGTGTTGTCGAAGATCAGCTCGACGGCGGCCTGCGAGACGGGCTTGCGGGCGGAGGAGCCGGAGAAGATGACGTCGGTCAGCGAGTCGCCACGCAGGCGGCTGGCGGAGCTTTCGCCCATCACCCAGCGCACGGCATCGATGATGTTCGATTTGCCACAGCCATTGGGGCCCACCACGCCGGTCATGTTGGTCGGCAGGTGCAGCGTGGTCGGATCGACGAAGGATTTGAATCCGGACAGCTTGATCGTGGACAGACGCATGGCGTGATTGGGTTCCGGGCGAAGGCCTGAAGCGACCCCCACCATGGTGGATTACGGAGCGTATTTACCCCTCAAGCCATTGATATTGCAGGACTTCAATGACCCCGGGGGCGACGCGATAGCCTGAGTATAACGGGGCCGGTGTTCAGCGCGCTGCGGGGGCGGCTCCAGCCCGCATTTCCAGCGTGGGGCAAGGCGGGACGGCACGGGCGGGGGTTCAGGGCGCGTCCCGGTCCGGGCTGCCCGGCGCCCTCCCGCCTGTATCGTCACGGCCAAGCCGTTGCGGTTGCCGTTGCCACAAACAAAAAACGGGCACCCTCGCGGGTACCCGTTTCAGTGACGCCCGCCTTTCGGCAGGAATCAGGCCTTTTCGGCTTCCACAACCACCTTGACGGTGGTTTCCACGTCGGCGTGCAGGTGGACAGTCACCTCGTACTCGCCCACGTTGCGGAAGGCGCCTTCGCCCAGGATCACTTCGCTCTTTTCCAGCGGCAGGCCGGCAGCGGTGAAGGCTTCGGCGATATCGCGCGGGCCGACCGAACCGTACAGCTTGCCTTCCGTCGAAGCGTTGGCAGCGATGGTCACGCTCTTGCCTTCCAGCTGCGCCTTGCGGGCTTCGGCATCAGCGTGGATCGACTGGGCCTTGGCTTCGTAATCAGCGCGCTTGGCTTCGAACTCGGCCACGTTGGTCGCGGTGGCCGGAACGGCCTTGCCGGTCGGGACGAGGAAGTTGCGGCCGTAGCCCGGCTTCACGTCGACCAGATCGCCCAGACCGCCGAGGTTGGTGACCTTCTGAAGAAGAATCAGCTTCATGGTGTAGCTCCAAATATGTATTCGTTAGCGAGGCCCAGGCCCCGCAGCGATGGCTGTCCGAATATCCGAACGGCAGATCCTTCACACCGCCCGACGCTTCACAGCGCGGGCGGCGGGATCCGCGAAAGCGGCGACCAACAGGCCGCCCGCCTTCATCAGACGTCGTGGTTGTCGGTGTACGGAATCAGGGCCAGGAAACGGGCGCGCTTGACGGCCGTTGCCAGCTGGCGCTGGTACTTCGACTTGGTACCGGTCACGCGGCTCGGCACGATCTTGCCGTTCTCGGTGAGGTACTGGCGCAGGGTGTTGAGATCCTTGTAATCGATCTCCTTCACACCTTCGGCCGTGAACTTGCAGAACTTGCGACGACGGAAGAACTTGGACATGTCAGTGCTCCTTAAGCGGCCGAAGCGGCGTCTTCGCCGGCATCGGTGTCAGCGGCGGCGGGGGTGGCTTCACCTTCTTCGTCATCACGACGACGACGCTCGCCACGCTCGGGCTTGTCACCCTTCTCGTCCTTGCTCTTCATGATCAGCGACTGCTCGGTGTCAGCTTCGTCACGCTTGATGACGAGGTTGCGCAGCACGGCGTCGTTGAAGCGGAAGCTTTCCACCAGCTCGCTCAGCACGGCCTGGTCGCACTCGATGTTGAGCATGACGTAGTGGGCCTTCACCAGGTTCTGGATCGGGTAAGCCAGCTGACGACGGCCCCAATCTTCCAGACGGTGGATGGTGCCGTTGCCGTTCTCGACCAGCGCCTTGTAGCGCTCGATCATGGCCGGGACCTGTTCGCTCTGGTCCGGATGGACCAGGAACACGACTTCGTAATGACGACTCATGTGTTTTTACCTTTCGGATGTGGCCCTTTGAGGGCCGGACAGCCCCCCGCAGGTGAACGCGGTGGGGCAAGGGTCCTGCCCGGAATCAGGCAGGAAGCCGCGCATTGTGGCAGCAGAAGGGGTCACAAGGCAAGCCGGGCGGGCTGAACAGGCCCGGCACGCGGGCGATCAGGCCTTGTCGGCCTCGGTCGTGAAGCTCTCGCCGCAGCCGCATTCAGCGGTGGCGTTCGGGTTCCTGAACGTGAAGGTCTCGCTCAGCCCGTGCTTGCCGAAGTCGATTTCGGTGCCGTCCACCAGCTCGAGGCTGGTGGCATCCACATAGATGCGGACCCCATCCTGCTCGAAGACGGTGTCGCCCTCGCGCTCATCGCGGGCCAGATCGGTGATGTGGCCCCAGCCGGAACAACCGGTGCGGGTCACGCCGAAACGCAGGCCCAGCGCGCCGGGCGTCTGCTCGACGAACTTCTGCACACGGGCAAAGGCAACAGGGGTAAGGCTTACGGCCATGACAGGCAACTCCAGCGGATCGTGATCATTATAGGCGCCCCGGACCGCAAGAAATGCCTCGCAAGCCGAACACCGCACCCGTTAAACTCCGTGTTCAGAGATCGAGTCGATCAACAGAGGATTCAAGTCATGACGGTGGTCAGCGTTGAACATGCGCTTGCCGGGAAGATCCCGGAAGGCGGCGAGGCAACAGTACGCGGATGGGTCCGCACGGTGCGCGGCTCTGCGGCGCTTGCCTTCGTCAATGTCACCGATGGCTCCTGCTTCGCCCCCATCCAGGTGGTGGCCAATGACACCCTGGCCAATTTCGATGACATCAAGAGCCTGACCCCGGGCTGCTCGGTGATCGCCCGCGGCACCCTGGTCAAATCCCAGGGCAAGGGCCAGTCCTTCGAGATCCAGGCCAGCCACATCGAGATCGTCGGCCTGGTCGAAGACCCGCTGACCTACCCGATCCAGCCCAAGCCGATGAGCCCGGAGTTCCTGCGCGAAGTGGCGCACCTGCGCCCACGCACGAACCTGTTCGGTGCGGTTACCCGCATCCGCAACTGTCTGGCCCAGGCCGTGCACCGGTTCTTCCACCAGAACGGCTTCAACTGGATCAGCACCCCGATCGTGACCACGTCCGATGCCGAGGGCGCCGGCCAGATGTTCCGGGTCTCGACGCTGGACATGGCCAACCTGCCGCGCAACGAAAAGGGCGAGGTGGATTTCAGCCGCGATTTCTTCGGCAAGGAAACCTTCCTGACCGTGTCCGGCCAGCTGAACGTCGAGGCGTACTGCCTGGCGCTGAGCAAGGTCTACACGTTCGGCCCGACCTTCCGCGCCGAGAACTCCAACACCACCCGCCATCTGGCGGAGTTCTGGATGATCGAGCCGGAAATCGCCTTCGCCGATCTGGCCGAAGATGCGCGCCTGGCCGAGCAGTTCCTGAAGTACCTGTTCCGCGCGGTGCTCGATGAGCGTGGCGACGACCTGGCCTTCCTGGCCGAGCGCGTGGACAAGAACGCGATCACCAAGCTGGAAGGCTTCATCAACGCCCCGTTCGAGCAGATCGACTACACCGAAGCGGTGAAGCTGCTGCAGAGCTCGGGCAAGAAGTTCGACTTCCCGGTCGAATGGGGCCTGGACCTGCAGACCGAGCACGAGCGCTGGCTGACCGAAGAACATATCGGCCGCCCGGTGGTGGTGACCAACTACCCCGAGCACATCAAGGCCTTCTACATGCGCCTGAACGACGACGGCAAGACCGTCGCGGCCATGGATGTGCTGGCCCCGGGCATCGGCGAGATCATCGGCGGCAGCCAGCGCGAAGAGCGCCTGGATGTGCTCGATGCACGCATGGCGCAGTTCGGCCTGGACCCGGCGCACTACGGCTGGTACCGCGACTTCCGCCGCTACGGTTCGGTGCCGCACGCCGGCTTCGGCCTCGGCTTCGAGCGCCTGGTGGTATACGTCTGCGGCCTGAGCAACATCCGCGACGCGATCCCCTACCCGCGCGCACCGGGCAGCGCCGAATTCTGATCGACCTACGGAGGCACTGAACCATGACCCTGTTCTTCGCGCTGTGTTTCGTCGGCGTGGCGATCGCCGGGTTCAGTGCCTTCGTGATCTTCTGGCCGCTGACCCTGGTCCACATCCGCGACCGCCACCCGGCGCTGGCCAATCGCTTCGGCGCGGGTGCCTTCCTGCGCCCGGACGCGCTGCGCTGGCTGCTCGGCCGCGACTATCGGCAGAGCAGCGACTGCTCGCTGACCGGCCTGGCCACGCCGGCCTGGCTCTCGCTGCTCACCCTTCTTGCCGGACTGGGCATGGCTGCCCTGCTCTGGCTGCTTTCGATGGTACTGACATGAACGACGACACCTCCCACCACGACGAGTGGTTCCTGGCCAGCCTGGGCAACACCCTGATCTGGGCGCGCCTGCGCGTGCGCCCGGCCGGTACCGCCGAGGTGCTGGACAGCGACGGCAACACGCTGAGCTACGACAGCGAAGACACGGCACGCTCGCAGCTGTTCGACGCCGAGTTCGTCGCCTACGACGGCCTGGATGAAGAGGACGCGCTGGTGCGCGGCTTCTCGCTGCATGAAGTGCAGCCGCCGCAGGCCGACAGCGACGATGCCCTGCACGGCCGCATGATCCAGAGCCTGGGCGCCCGCGCGTAACCGACGATGTTCATCCCGTCCGCCTTCGTCGAGACCGACCTGATCTGGCTGGACCGGCTGCTGGCGCGCGATGCGTTCGTCACCCTGGTGACCAACGGCGCCGACGGTTACCCGCAGGCCACGCGCCTGCCGGTGGTGTACACGCGTGATGCTGGCGGCATCCTGATCGAAGGGCACTGGGCCAAGCCCAACCCGCAGGCGGGCCATGCCGGCCCCGCGTTGATGCTGGTGCACGGCCCGCATGCGTATGTGTCGCCGGGCTGGTATCCGGACAAGGACGCGCAGGCACGCGTGCCGACCTGGAATTACGCCGCCGCCGAACTGCGTGGCGTACTGGAACCGGTCACCGATGATGAGGCACTGATCGCGATGCTGGACGGCCTCAGCGCGCACTATGAGGCCGGCGTCGGCGGCAACTGGGACCTGCTGCCGATCGAGCCGCGCCAACAGCGCATGCTTGGCGGCATCGTTGGCTTCCGTTTCCGCCCGGCGCAGGTGCAGATCAAACTCAAGCTCAGCCAGAACCATCCCGAGGCCAACCAGACCAGCGTGATCGACGCGCTGTCGACACTGGACGCCCCGGCATCACGCGAGCTGGCGCAGTGGATGCGCTGGCGCCGCGAGGGCGGCCCCGCCGCCGACTGACCCTCCCCACTCCTGCGACGACGCGGCCACCCTGGCCGCGCCTTGCCCCCACCCGACGTCAGGGACCCCGCACGATGAAAGACATCCACAAGCTGCTGCAGAACAACCGCGAATGGGCGGACCGGATCGAGAAAGAGGATCCGGAGTTCTTCCATCAACTGGCCAAGCAGCAGCACCCGGAATACCTGTGGATCGGCTGTTCCGATTCGCGCGTGCCCGCCAACCAGATCATCGGCATGGCGCCGGGCGAAGTGTTCGTGCATCGCAACGTGGCCAACGTGGTGGTGCATACCGATCTGAACTGCCTGAGCGTGATCCAGTACGCCGTGGATCAGCTGAAGGTGAAGCACATCCTGATCGTGGGCCATTACGGCTGCGGCGGCGTGCACGCCAGCTTGAACAACACACGCGTGGGCCTGGCCGACAACTGGCTGCGGCACGTGGGCGATGTGGCGCAGAAGCATGCGGCGATCATGGATGCGATCGAAGAGCCCGAACTGAAGCATGCGCGCCTGTGCGAGTTGAACGTGATCGAGCAGGTGGTCAACGCCTGCCGCTCGACGATCGTGCAGGACGCCTGGGCGCGTGGCCAGAAGCTGATGGTGCACGGCTGGGTGTACAGCCTGAAGGACGGCCGGGTGCGCGAGATGGGCATCGACGTGGGCGCACCGGAAGAGCTGCAGGGCGCATACGAAAAGGCCCTGTCCTACGTTCCGCGCCACGGTCGGCGCGACTGATTCTTCCTCTTTCGGACAGCGCCCATGCTTGCCTCCCCCATCAATCTGCTTGCCTGGATCGAAGAGCACCGGCATCTGCTGAAGCCGCCGGTCGGCAACAAGATGATCGAGAACGGCGACTTCATCGTGATGGTGGTCGGCGGCCCGAACAGCCGCACGGATTTCCATTACGACGAAGGCCCGGAGTGGTTCTATCAGCTCGAGGGCGAGATGACGCTGAAGGTGCAGGAGGATGGCGCGGTACGCGACATTCCGATCCGCGCGGGCGAGATTTTCCTGTTGCCGGGCGGCGTGCCGCATTCGCCGCGCCGCCCGCCGGGTGGTGTGGGTCTGGTGGTGGAGCGCAAGCGGTTGGCGCATGAGCGCGATGGATTGATGTGGTTCTGCGAGCAGTGCAATCACAAGTTGTACGAGGAGTTTTTCGCGCTGGAGAACATCGAGACGGATCTGCCGAAGGTGTTTGATCGCTATCACTCCTCGCTGGAGTTGCGCACGTGCGATGCGTGCGGGCATGTGGATCCGTTGCCTGAGAAGGTGGCTGTTGAGGGGTGATGGTTCGCTCGCTTTACGGCGTCAGCACTTGAGGGCTTGAGAGGCTGAGGGCTTTAGGGCTTTAGAGCCGGCGGTTGAGGTGCCTGCGAGTGGGCCGGCGGGGGTGGGTTTCCTGGACCCACCCACAGCGGCCCGCACACCGAAACGTCACTCCGGACGCTTTGGCTTTGGCTTTGGCTCCGCTTTGGCGTGTAGTCCGCCTTCCACCTTGAGCGCCAGCTGCCAGCCACCAGCGCACGCCAGATCAGCACAGCAAGCCTGATTCAGCCCACGCCCCCACCACCCGGATAAACTGTCGGCTCACTGACACCGCCGGTTGCACCATGTCCGAGATCCTCAGCCGCACCCATGCCGTTGCCCTGGACGCCGCCGATCCGCTGCGCAGCCTGCGCAACGAATTCGTCTTTCCCCAGCACAACCACCGCGACCAGACCTACTTCGTCGGCAACTCGCTGGGCCTGCAGCCGCGCGGGGCACGTGCCGCCGTCCAGGAAGTCATGGACAAATGGGCCTCGCTGGCCGTCGAAGGCCACTTCACCGGCGACACCCAGTGGCTGCACTACCACCGCCTGGTCAGCCAACAGCTTGCCCGCGTCGTGGGCGCCCTGCCCAGCGAAGTCGTGGCGATGAACACCCTCAGCGTCAACCTGCACCTGATGATGGTCAGCTTCTACCGGCCCACCGCCGAGCGCCCCGTCATCCTCATGGAGGCCGGCGCCTTCCCGACCGACCGGCATGCGGTGGAATCGCAGCTCCGCTTCCATGGCTTCAACCCGGAAACCGATCTGGTGGAAGTGCAGCCCGACGAGCCGAACGGCACCATTTCGCTGCAGGCGATCGAGCGCGCCATCACCGAACACGGCCCACGCCTGGCGCTGGTGCTGTGGCCCGGCGTGCAGTACCGCAGCGGCCAGGTCTTCGATCTGGAGGCCATTACCCGCATGGCGCGCCTGCAGGGCGCTCGGGTCGGCTTCGATCTGGCCCACTCGGTCGGCAACGTGCCGTTGCAGCTGCACGACATCGCACCGGATTTCGCCGTGTGGTGCCATTACAAGTACCTCAACGCGGGCCCGGGCGCCGTCGCCGGCTGCTTCGTGCACGAGCGCCACCACCGCGACGCCACCCTGCCGCGTTTCGCGGGCTGGTGGGGCCATGAAGAGGCCACGCGCTTCAAGATGGCCCCGCGTTTCGTGCCCGCCGTGGGCGCTGAAGGCTGGCAGCTCAGCAACCCGCCCGTGCTGGGCCTGGCCCCGCTGCGCGCTGCGCTGGAGGTGGTCGACAAGGCCGGCGGCATCGACGCGCTGCGGGTCAAATCGTTGCGCCTGACCGGCATGCTGGATGCGCTCGTTCGCGCGCGCCTGTCCGGGGTGCTCGAGGTGCTGACCCCGTCCGAACCGGAACGCCGCGGCTGCCAGCTCTCGCTGCGCGTGGCCGGTGGCCGCGAGCGCGGCCGCAGCCTGTTCGAGTACCTGCAGACCGTGGGCGTGCTCGGCGACTGGCGCGAGCCCGATGTGATCCGCATTTCGCCGACCCCGCTCTACAACCGCTACCTCGACCTGCACCACTTCGTCGAGGAAGTGGAAGCCTGGGCTGGCCTCTAAGCCGCCCTCCCCGCCCCCACGGACATTGACTTGATCGCTACCCCCTCCCGCTCGCTGAGCATCATCGGCGCAGGTCTAGCCGGTTCGCTGCTTGCCATCCTGCTGTCCCGCCAGGGCTGGCAGATCACCTTGTATGAGCGCCGCGGCGATCCGCGCGTGAGCGATTACGAGTCCGGTCGCTCGATCAACCTGGCGCTCGCCGAGCGTGGCCGCCATGCGCTGCGCCAGGCCGGTGTCGAAGACGCGGTCATGGCCAAGGCAGTGATGATGCGCGGGCGCATGATCCACCCGCGCGAGGGCGAACCGCAGCTGCAGCGCTACGGCCGCGATGACAGCGAAGTGATCTGGTCGATCCACCGCAAGGACCTCAACACCACGCTGCTGCAGCTGGCCGAGGATGCGGGCGCCACCGTGCATTTCCACCGCCGCCTGCACACCGTGGATTTCGATGCCGGCTACGCGCGCTTCATCGATGACCGCGACGACCAGCCGCACGATATCCGCTTCGATACCCTGATCGGTGCCGACGGTGCCGGTTCGGCTTTGCGCGCGGCGATGAACCGCAAGCAGCCGCTGGACGAGCGCATCGACTTCCTGGATCACTCCTACAAGGAACTGGAGATCCCGCCGACCGCTGACGGTGGTTTCCGGATCGAGGCCAATGCGCTGCACATCTGGCCGCGCGGGCACTACATGTGCATTGCGCTGCCCAACGACGAAGGCACGTTCACCGTCACGCTGTTCCTGCCCAACGAGGGCGACCCGAGCTTTGCCACCACCAACAGCGGGGCCGAGGCCGAGGCGCTGTTCGCGCGCGACTTCCCCGATGCACTGGCGCTGATCCCGAACCTGCGCCGCGATTGGGAGCAGCACCCGCCGGGCCTGCTCGGCACGCTGCACCTCAAGCATTGGCACATGAAGGGCCGCGCGGTGCTGATCGGCGATGCCGCGCACGCGATGGTCCCGTTCCACGGCCAGGGCATGAACTGCGCCTTCGAAGACTGCATCGCACTGGCCGCGCACCTGCTGGAGCAGGATTCGCTGGCCGAGGCCTTCGCCGCCTTCGAAACCGACCGCAAGCCGAACGCCGAGGCGATCCAGCAGATGGCGCTGGAAAACTACCTGGAGATGCGCGACCGCGTGGCCGATCCGCAGTTCCTGTTGCAGCGCGAACTGGAACAGGCGCTGCAGGCGCGGTGGCCGACCCGCTTCGTGCCGCATTACACGATGGTCACCTTCCTGCGCACCCCGTATGCCGTAGCGCTGGCCCGCACCGAGCTGCAGCGGCGCATGCTGGAGGACGCCACCGCCGGGCACGACAGCCTGGCACATATCGACTGGGCCGCCCTGGAGCGCCTGGTCCACGAACAACTGCCAGTCCTGGAGGGCGCGCACTGATGTCCGACAGCTTCCTGTTCTATGACCTGGAAACCTTCGGCCAGGACCCGCGCCGCACGCGCATCGCGCAGTTCGCCGGCATCCGCACCGATGCCGATCTGAACATCATCGACGAGCCGGTCAGCTTCTACGTCAAACCGGCCGACGACCTGTTGCCCTCGCCGGTCGCCACGCTGATCACCGGCATCACCCCGCAGCATGCCCTCAGCGCCGGCGTCACCGAGGCCGAGGCGTTCGCGCGCATCAACGACCTGATGTCGCGGCCTGGGACCTGCACGCTGGGCTACAACACCCTGCGCTTCGACGATGAGTTCGTCCGCCACGGTCTGTTCCGCAACTTCTACGACCCCTACGAGCGCGAATGGCGCAACGGCAACTCGCGCTGGGACCTGTTGGACATGATGCGGCTGCTGCACGCGCTGCGCCCGGACGGCATTGTCTGGCCGCAACGCGAGGGTGGCGCGACCTCCTTCAAGCTGGAACATCTGGCCGTGGCCAACAACGTCCGCCAGGGCGATGCGCACGAAGCATTGTCCGATGTGTACGCGACGATCGGGCTGGCGAAGCTGTTCAAGCAGGCGCAGCCGCGGCTGTGGGACTACGCGCTGAAGCTGCGTGACAAGCGTTTCGTCGGCGGCCTGCTGGATGTGGACGCGATGCAGCCGGTGCTGCACATCTCGATGCGCTATCCGGCCCAGCGCATGTGCGCCGCGCCGGTGCTGCCACTGGCGCGCCATCCCTTCATCAACAACCGCATCATCGCGCTCGATCTGGAGGGTGATATCGAACCGTTGCTCGAGCTGCCGCCGGAAACCATCGCCGCGCGCCTGTACACCCGCGCGGCCGACATGGCGGAGGGCGAGCAGCGCGTGCCGCTCAAGGAAGTGCACCTCAACAAGGTGCCGGCGCTGGTCGCATGGAACCATCTGCGCCCGGCCGACCATGCACGCCTGGGGATCGACCCGGCCGCGATCGAGGCCAAGGCCGAGCGCCTGCGCCAGATCGGACCGGCGCTGGCCGAGAAGGTCCGCCAGGTGTATTCGGGCGAGCGTAGCCTGGCGCCCAGCGATGTCGATGCCTCGCTGTACGACGGCTTCCTGGCCGACGGCGACAAATCCCTGATGTCGCGGATCCGTACCAGCCCGCCGGCCGAGCTGGCCAGCTTCGCCGAGCGCCTGCGTGACCCGCGCATGCCCGAACTGCTGTTCCGGTACCGCGCCCGCAACCATCTGGACACCCTGGACACCACCGAGCGCTCACGCTGGAACGATTATCGTCGCCAGCGCCTGCTCGGCGACGCGTCGCTGGGCGAACAGACCCTGCCGCAGTTCACCGCGCAGCTGGATGCACTGGCCGCAGAGCATGCCGACGATGCCGGCAAGCTCGCCCTGCTGCAGCAGCTGCGCGACTGGGGCACCCACCTGCAGAGCAGCCTATGAGCACGTATTTCAGCCCGGCCACGTTCACGTTCCTGCGTGGCCTGGCCCGCAACAACGACAAGACCTGGTTCAACGAACACAAGCCCAAGTACGAAGAACATGTCCGCCAGCCGTTCCTGCGCCTGATCACCGATCTGCAGCCGGACCTGGCCGCGGTCAGCGAGCACTTCCGCGCCGACCCGCGCACCGTGGGTGGGTCGTTGTTCCGCATCTACCGCGATGCGCGCTTCTCCAACGATAAATCGCCCTACAAGAGCTGGCAGGGCGCGCGCCTGTTCCATGAGCGGCGCAAGCAGGTGCCGGCCCCGTCGTTCTACATCCACCTGCAGCCAGGCGAGAGCTTCGTCGGCGCGGGGCTGTGGCATCCCGAGCCGGCCACCCAGCGCAAGGTGTGCCACTTCATCGTCGACAATCCCGGCAGCTGGAAGGCGGCCGCGCATTCCCCGGTGCTGCGCAAAAAGTTCGATTTCGAGGAAAGCGAGAAGCTGGTCCGTGCCCCGCGGGGTTTCGAGCCGGATTTCGAGTTCATCGACGATCTCAAGCACCGCAACTGGGTGTTCTGGCGTTCGCTGGACGATGCCACGATGACCGGCCCGCGGCTGCGCCAGACCATCGCGGCCGACCTGGTCACGCTGGCGCCATTCGTGGACTACCTGTGCGCGGCGCTGGACCTGGAATTCTGAGCTTCACGTGCGCTGACGTCCGCTGCGGCAAGCTGGGCACCATGACGACAAGGCAGACCCGATGAAGAAACTGCTCTGGTTGCTGGTCACCGTGCTGCTGGTGCTGGCCGGCATTGTGTTCAGCGGGCCCTACGTGACCGTGCACGGCCTCAGCCGCGCGATCGAACAGCGTGATACCGCCAGGCTCGACCGTTACGTGGATTTCCCGATGCTGCGCGCCAACCTGCGCGCCCAGCTCAGCGACTACGTGGTCCGTCGCGCCGGTCCGGACATGCAGTCCAGCCTGTTCGGCGCGTTGCTGCTCTCGGCCGGCGACCGGCTCAGCGCGACCGCCGTGGATGCGCTGGTGACGCCGACCGGCATCGGCGCGCTGCTGGAGGGCCATACCCTGTGGAAGCGGGCCAGCAATGACCTGGACAGCCCGAGCAACGATGCCTACGCGGCGCCACGGCCGGCGCGCCCGCTGAAGGGGGCGACCCACCATTTCGACTCGCTGTCGCGCTTTACCGCCACCACCTACACGCCGCAGGGCGCACCGGTGGTGTTCATCCTGCAGCGTTCGGGTCTGCGCTGGCGGCTGGTGGACATCCGCCTGCCACTCAATCCCGACACCACCGCGCCGTCGGTCCTGCCGATCCGGTAGGTACCCACCGTTGGTGGGTACATTGGCGCCACCGTTGGTGGGTACATCGGCACCACCGTTGGCGGATACCTGGGCCCCACGTGCATCCGGGCCGTGCATCAACCGCCGTTGGCGACCCCGTGCGGCACATGCCCGGCCGCCACGCTCTGGTGCTGCAGCGCGCTGTCGATGTTGTGCTGGGAATCATCGAAGAAGATGTCCGCGCCGAACGCTTCCAGGAACGGCCCCTTGTGGCGGCCGCCAAGGAACAGCGCTTCGTCCAGACGCACGCCCCACTCGCGCAGGGTGCGGATCACGCGCTCGTGCGCCGGCGCCGAGCGCGCCGTCACCAGGGCGGTGCGGATCGGGGCATCCTCGCCCGAGGGGAACACGGCCTGCAGCGTATGCAGGGCCGAGAGGAAATTGCGGAACGGGCCACCACTGAGCGGCTCGCGGGCGTTTTCCCGCTCATGGCGACCGAACGCTTCTACGCCCTGCTCGCGCGAAATGCGCTCGCTTTCATCGCCGAAGATCACCGCATCGCCATCGAAGGCGATGCGCAGCTGGCCCAGCGGACGGCCCAGATCGTCCTGCTCGGCCGCGGCAATCGTCTCGCCCGGCGGCTTGGGCAGGATGGTGGCCGCGGCGATCCCGTGCAGCAATGCGCGGCGCACCGATTCCGGGTTGGCCGACAGGAACAGATCGGTGCCGAACGGCTTCACGTACGGCCAGGTCGGCTCACCTGCGGTGAAGGTCGCGCGGATGATGCCCAGGTCGTAGTGCTGGATCGAATTGAAGATGCGCAGGCCGGGGTCGGCGGAGTTGCGCGAGAGCAGGATCACTTCCACCCGCGGCTGTTCCGGCGACTGGCCCTGGTTGAGCGCCAGCAGCTTGCGCACCACCGGGAAGGCCACGCCGGGGCGCAGCACGTCGTCTTCGTGCTTGCGCTGGTACTCGGCATAGGCATCGACGCCTTCGGCCTCGAACAGCGCATGGCCCTCTTCCAGATCGAACAGGGCGCGCGAGGTCACGGCAACGGTCAGCAAACGGGGGGTGTTGTCGCCCATGGCAATCAGCAATCCAATGCGGCCGCAGCGGCCGGCCATCCATTCTCCCACAGAGCATGGCCGCCACGGCCAAGCGCCGTCAGAACATGAACTGCTCGCTCAGGATCCGGTCTTCCAGATTGTGCTCCGGGTCGAACAGCATGGTGACGCGGCGTTCGCGCGATTCGCGGATGGTCACTTCCACCACATCGCGGGTTTCGTGCGAATCGGCGGTGACGCTGACCGGGCGCTTGTACGGGTCGAGCACCCGGAAGCGCACTTCGGTGTCCGCCTTGAGGATCGCACCCCGCCAGCGGCGCGGACGGTACGGCGCCAACGGCGTCAGCGCGATCGTGTGCGAGCCCAGCGGCAGGATCGGGCCATGCGCGGAATAGTTGTAGGCGGTGCTGCCGGCCGGGGTGGCGACCAGCACCCCGTCGCCGATCAGCTCGGCCACGCGCTCCTGGCCATTGAGGTCGATGCCGATATGCGCGGCCTGGCGGGTCTGCCGCAGCAGCGAGACGTCGTTGTAGGCCAGCGAGCCGGTGGTGGTGCCGGACTCGGTCAACGCCAGCATCTCCAGCGGCCGCAGGTTGGCCGGCTCCGCGGCCGCCAGGCGCGCGGGCAGATCATCATCACGGAACTGGTTCATCAGGAAGCCCACCGTGCCCAGCTTCATGCCGAACACCGGCTTTTCCAGCGCACCATAGCGATGCAGCGTCTGCAGCAGGAAGCCATCCCCCCCCAACGGGCACAGCACCTCGGCCTGCTCGGGCGTGTAGTCGCCATAGCGGGCCCGCATCTGTGCCAGGGCGAGCTGCGCCGCTTCGGTGGAGCTGGCCATGAAGGCGATACGGGGGGTGTCGCTCATCGGTGAATCCGGGTGGGGTATGCCGGCAAGAGCATAACCGTTCGTGCCGGTCGCGGGCCGGCACGGACGGAAACGAAAACGGCCCCGCCGAAGCGGAGCCGTGTGTTTCCCATGCAATGCCGTTACCGGCCCCCGCCCATCCCTCTGGAGCAGAGCCCCCCTGAGTCAGGGGGGCGCGCCGAAGGCGCGGGGGTCTGGAAGCATCGTTTGCATGGGCCCCACGGTTTGCAAGGCAAACCGTGGGGCGTCAGCGCGAATGCGCCAACGCACCATGCTTACGCACCATGCGAAGCCAGCTGGCCCAGGCGCTGCACCGCGACCGAAACGGTCGGGTAATCCAGGGTCTTCTGCTCGGCCAGTTCGGCCAGCATCGCCAGGGTGAAGCGCAGGCTGCTGTCATCGCGGCCCATCCAGGCGGCGACCTTGGCTTCGGCGCTGCTGCCCTTCATCGACAGGACCTGGGCAGCCAGGTTGCGATGGTGGGCGGCCAGCTCGTCGCGCAGCACGCCACGGGCCACGGCGTGCCAGCGGCCATTGACCTCCAGCGCGTCGATCTGCTCGAACAGCCACGGCAGCTGCAGGGCATCGCCCAGGCGGAAGTGGACCTTGGAGACGTCCACCGGCTTGAGCTTGCGGGTGCGGGCCAGCTCGATGATGTCGAACGCCGGCTCCAGGAACTGCAGTTCCGAGAGCTGCTGCGACAACGCCGGCGGCAGACCCTTGTCCTTCCACTCCTGCACGCTCGCCTCGTAGGCCGGGCGCTGCGAATCCGGCAGCACGCCCGAGGCGTCGCGGATGTCGTTGAACGCGGCCTGGTAGCGGTTGACGGCTTCGGTGATGCCCGGCATGGCGCCCGGACGCGACAGCAGCCAACGCACGAACGAGCGCTGCAGCTTCCAGATCACTTCCAGTGCGTCGATCTGCACCGACTCCGGCAGCGTGCCGTCGAGGGCGTCGATCTGTGCCCACAGGGCGCGTGCGTCCAGCGTTTCACGGCTGATCGTGTACGCCTTGGCGACCTCGGCCACGGTGCGGCCGGTGTCTTCCTGCATGCGCATCAGGAAGGTGGCGCCCATGCGGTTGATGGTCTGGTTGGTCACGGCCGTGGCGATGATTTCGCGCTTCAGGCGGTGACGCTCCATCGCGTCGGCGTACTTCTTCTGCAGGGGCGTGGGGAAGTAACGCTGCAGTTCCTTGGACAGGTACGGATCTTCCGGGATGTCCGACTCGAGCAGCTGCTGGAAGGCCACCAGCTTGGAGTAGGACAACAGCACCGACAGCTCCGGACGGGTCAGGCCCTGGCCACGCGCCTTGCGTGCGGACAGTTCCGCATCCGAGGGCAGGTACTCGATCTGGCGATCCAGCAGGCCCTGCTGTTCCAGTGTGCGGATGAAGTGCTGCTTGGAGCCCAGGCGCTTGACCGCCATGCGTTCCATCAGGCTCAGCGCCTGGTTCTGACGGTAGTTGTCCATCAGCACCAGCGCGCCTACTTCGTCGGTCATCGAGGCCAGCAGCTTGTTGCGCTGCTCGACGGTCAACTTCTTGGCCCGCACCACATCATTGAGCAGGATCTTGATGTTGACTTCGTGGTCGGAGGTGTCCACACCGGCCGAGTTGTCGATGAAGTCGGTGTTGAGCAGCACGCCGGCCTGCGCAGCTTCGATGCGGCCCAGCTGGGTCATGCCCAGGTTGCCGCCCTCGCCCACCACCTTGCAGCGCAGCTCGCCGCCATTGACGCGCAGCGCGTTGTTGGCGCGGTCGCCGACATCGCTGTGCTGCTCGCTGGCCGCCTTGACGTAGGTACCGATGCCGCCGTTCCACAGCAGATCGACCGGTGCCTTCAGGATCGCGCTCATCAGATCGTTCGGGGGCATCGACTTGATGCCCTCGTCCAGGCCCAGCACGTCACGGACCTGCGGGGTGATCTCGATCGACTTCAGCGTACGCGGATACACGCCGCCGCCCTTGCTGATCAGCTTGGCATCGTAATCGGCCCAGCTGGAACGCGGCACGGTGAACAGACGCTCGCGCTCGACGAAGGTCGTGGCCGCATCCGGGTTCGGGTCCAGGAAAATGTGGCGGTGATCGAACGCGGCGACCAGGCGGATGTGGCGCGACAGCAGCATGCCGTTGCCGAACACGTCGCCGGACATGTCGCCCACGCCGACCGCGGTGAAATCCTGGCTCTGGCTGTCACGGCCCAGCGCACGGAAGTGGCGCTTGACCGACTCCCACGCACCGCGCGCGGTGATGCCCATGCCCTTGTGGTCGTAACCGACCGAGCCACCGGAGGCGAAGGCATCGCCCATCCAGAAGCCGTGCGCCACGGCCAGGCCGTTGGCGATGTCGGAGAAGGTCGCGGTGCCCTTGTCGGCGGCCACCACCAGGTACGGGTCGTCCATGTCATGGCGCACGACATCCACCGGCGGCACGATCTTGTTGTTGACGATGTTGTCGGTGATGTCCAGCAGGCCCTGGATGAACAGCTTGTAGCAGGCCACGCCGTTGGCGAAGATCGCATCGCGGTCGCCGTTCACAGGCGGGGTCTTGGCGAAGAAGCCACCCTTCGCACCGACCGGCACGATCACGGTGTTCTTGACCATCTGCGCCTTGACCAGGCCCAGCACCTCGGTACGGAAGTCTTCGCGACGGTCCGACCAGCGCAGGCCACCACGGGCCACCGCACCGAAGCGCAGGTGGGTACCTTCCACGCGCGGGCCGTACACGAAGATTTCGCGGTACGGGCGCGGCTTGGGCAGGTCCGGCACCAGCGCCGAATCGAACTTGAAGCTGATGACGTGGCCCGGGCGGCCCTCGGCATCGGTCTGGTAGTAGCTGGTGCGCAGGGTCGCATCGATCACGCCCATGAAGCTGCGCAGGATGCGGTCTTCATCCAGGCTGGAGACACGGTCCATCAGCTTCAGCAGCGCATCGCGCGCGGCATCCATCTGCACGGTGCGGTCGCCCTTGCGTGCATCGACCACGGTCTTGAGCACTTTCAGGGTGGCTTCGTCACCACCGGCAAGCACGGTCAGGTGTGCGCGCAGCTGGGCCTGGCCCTCGGCGATCGCATCCTTGCTCTCGTTGCCGGTGGCCGGGTCGAAGCGGGCTTCGAACAGCTCCACCAGCAGGCGGGCCAGCAGCGGGTAACGGGTGAAGGTGCCTTCCACGTAGGCCTGCGAGAACGGCACGCCGGTCTGCAGCAGGTACTTGCAGTAGCCGCGCAGCATCGCCACCTGGCGCCAGTGCAGGCCGGCAGCGAGCACGAGGCGGTTGAAGCCGTCGTTCTCGGCATCGCCATGCCACACGCGGGCGAAGGTCTCGCCGAAGGCTTCATCGACGCTCGGTGCATCGATCGCACCGGCCACCGATTCGACTTCGAAGTCCTGCACGTACACCGGCGCGTTGTCGACCGTCAGGCGGTACGGACGCTCGGCAATCACGCGCAGGCCCATGTTTTCCATCATCGGCAGCGCGTCGGACAGCGGGATGTCATCCAGCTGGCGATACAGCTTCAGGCGCAGGCCTTCACCGCCTTCGCGCTGCACGGCCTGCAGGCTCAGGCGCAGATCGTCCGGTCCGGTCAGCGCATCCAGCTGGCTGACGTCGTTGGCGGCGATCTCGGTGCTGGAGTCTTCGATGTAACCGGCCGGCAGCGCCTTGCCGATACGCGCGGCGATGCGCAGGCCTTCGCTTTCACCATGACGGGCGACCAGCGCTTCGCGCAGATCGTCCTGCCAGTTGCGCAGCACCTGGGCAAGCTTCTGCTCCAGTTCGCTGGTGTCCACTTCCAGGGTCTGGCCAGCCTTCGGGCGCACGATCAGATGCACCTGGGCCAGCGGCGATTCGCCGAGCACCACGGAGCTGTCCACGTACTCACCCTGCAGGGCGTCCTTGAGCATGGCTTCGATGCGCAGGCGCACATCGGTGTTGAAGCGTTCGCGCGGCAGGTACACCAGCGCGGAGATGAAACGGCTGTACTTGTCACGGCGCAGGAACAGGCGGCTGCGCACGCGCTCCTGCAGGCCCAGCACGCCCATGGCGGTGCGGAACAGTTCGTCCTCGCTGGACTGGAACAGTTCTTCGCGCGGCAGGGTTTCCAGGATGTGGCGCAGGGCCTTGCCGCTGTGGCTGCTCGGCGCCAGGCCGGACTTGCTCATCACGTATTCGTGGCGCTGGCGCACCAGCGGGATTTCCCACGGGCGGCGGTTGTAGGCGCTGGAGGTGAACAGGCCCAGGAAGCGCTGTTCGCCGATGATCTTGCCCTTGGCGTCGAACTCCAGCACGCCGATGTAATCCATGTAACCGGAGCGATGCACGCGCGAACGGGCATTGGTCTTGGTCAGGATCAGTGCGTCCTTCAGACCGGAGGTGGCATTGAGCCCCTGCGCGGCGAGGGTCTTGACCGGGCGCGCGGCGGACTTGTCCTGCCCGCGCATCAGGCCCAGGCCGGTGTCGTTCAACGGCGCCAGCACATCTTCCTTGCCCTGCTTCTCGACGCGGTACTCGCGGTAACCGAAGAAGGTGAAGTGATTGTCGGCGGCCCAGCGCAGGAATTCCTGTGCTTCGGCGCGCGAGGCGGCATCGACCGGCAACTGGCGGCTGCCGAGATCGTCGGCCAGGCTCTGCGCCTTGGCACGCATCGCGTCCCAATCGCGGACGATGGCACGCACCTCGTCCAGCGCCTTGATGATCGCCTTCTCGACGTCGGCCATGGCCTCGGCCGGCTGACGGTCGATTTCCAGCAGCATCACCGATTCGGCGGTGCCGTCGCTGACCGTGGTCAGCTTGCCGGCCTTGTCACGCGCGAAGCGGATCACCGGGTGACCCAGCACGTGCACGCCAACGCCGTGTTCGGCCAGCGACATCGTGACGGTGTCGACCAGGAACGGCATGTCGTCATTGACGATCTGCAGCACCGTATGCGGCGACTCCCACCCGTTGCCCTTCAGCGTCGGGTTGAACACGCGGACGTTGGCCTTGCCGGGCTTGCGCACACGCGCGAATTCCAGCGTGTCCGCTGCCAGTGCGGCCCACTCCTCGGCGCTGTGGTGCGGGAACTCGTCCGCCTCCATGCGCTTGTAGAAGTCGGCGGCAAAAGCCACTGCCTCGGCCTGCCCGGCCGACGGGTAGCGCTTGCGCAAGGCCGTGTACACCGGCTCCAGCGAGAAGCCCACTGGCGAAACAGTCTGCGTATCGGCTGGTTTGGATTTGTTTTTCACGGTCTTGGCTGCTGGTTTTTGCGGTTTCATGACGGAGCGGTGCGTGTTGCTCAGTTGGGAAAATGAAATTGTAGGCCTACCGCACAGAAATACCTTGCTGCAGGACGGAATAAGGTGATTCGGGTTGGGTCCCGTTTACATCGGCGATGTCAATTCGGCGACGTACGGATCAGCGCATCGGCGCTTCCTCCGTCGCAGCATCGGCCGCTTCGGTTGCAACTTGACGTTGGTCATCAAAACGCACCGAAAAACAAGGCTTCTACAATTCTGAACTGGACGGTATAGTCCACCGCGTGACTCCCCCACACCCCGCCGCCAGCACGATGGACGCGCGCGATCATCGCGTGTTCGATGCTGTGCGCGAGTTGCTGGCCAGCCAGGGAATGCAGCTGAGCATGGACGCGGTGGCCCAGCACGCCGGCTGCTCCAAGCAGACCCTCTACAGCCGCTATGGAAGCAAGCAGGAACTCCTGCGCCGGGTGATGCAGCGGCATGTCTGCCGCGCGACCGCCGGGCTGCGCTCACTGGACGGTGATGACCTGCGTGGCAGCCTGCTGCAGTTCGCCAACGATTACCTGGATCACTTCAATCAGCCCCACGTGGTCCAGGCCCGGAGGCTGATCGCGACAGAATCCAGCCAGTTCCCCCAGGAAGCCCGCACCCTTTACCAGGACGGCGCCGGGGCACTGGCGCTTCATGTTTCTGAATGGATGGCAACCCGGTCCGAGCAAGGCCAATTGAGGCATGACGACCCGCACTTCATGGCTGAACTGCTATTGAGCATGATCGCCGGCTTGGATTTCGAAAAACAGCGCTTCCACATCCCCCATCGCGCTGACGCCACCGTGCGGCGCCGCTGGGCAGAATTCTCCGTCGACAGCTTCCTGCGCGCGTTCGCTGCGCCCGAAGCCGCCACGGCTTCGCATTCAAACCAACACCGGAGCTTCTCCTGATGATCGCCCCACTCCGCACCCTTGCCCTGACGTGCGCAGTCGCCCTTGCGTTGACCGCCTGCAAGAAGGAAGAGCAGCAGGCCCCGCCGCCGCCGGAAGTGGGCGTGATCGAGGCCAAGCCCCAGACCCTGCCCCTGCAGCGTGAGCTGGTCGGCCGTCTGTCGCCGTACCGCAGTGCCGATGTCCGGGCCCGTGTGCCGGGCGTGCTGCTCAAGCGCGTCTACCAGGAAGGCTCGGATGTGAAGGAAGGCCAGGTGCTGTTCCTGATCGATCCGGCACCGCTGCGCGCCGCGCTCAACGCCGCGCAGGCCGAGCTGACCTCGGCCCAGGCCACCGCCGCGAACGCCAAGGCCGCGGCCAACCGCGCCCGCTCGCTGGCCCCGCAGGCCTATGTCTCCAAGTCCGATCTGGACGCGGCCGAAGCGACCGAGCGTACCGCCGCCGCGGCGGTGCAGCAGGCCCAGGCCTCGCTGGCCAGCGCGAAGATCAACCTCGGCTATGCCGAAGTGCGTTCGCCGATCAGCGGCCGCGCCGGCAAGCAGCAGGTCACCGAAGGCGCACTGGTCGGTCAGGGCGATGTCACCCTGCTGACCACCGTGGACCAGCTCGACCCGCTGTACGTGAACTTCTCCATGAGCGTGGATGAGCTGACCCAGATGCGCGCGGCCCAGGCCAAGGGCGCACTGGCCCTGAGCGGGGACGGCAAGTCCACCGTGCAGGTGAAGCTGGCCGACGGCACCGTCTACGACCAGCCGGGCACGCTGGACTTCTCCTCGACCACGGTCGACCCGGCCACCGGCGCGGTCTCGCTGCGCGCGGTGCTGCCCAACCCGCAGCAGATCCTGCTGCCGGGCGCCTTCGTCAGCTTCCAGGCGACCCTGGGTGAGCGCAACAACGCCTACCTGGTGCCGCTGCAGGCGCTGCAGCGCGACACCACCGGCGGCTACGTGCTGGTGGTCGGCAAGGATGGCAAGGTCATCCGCAAGAACGTGAAGAGCGAAGGCCAGCAGGGCAGCAACTGGTTGGTCAGCGGTGGCCTGGATGCCGGCGACCAGGTGATCGTGGCCGGCGTGCAGAAGGTCAAGGAAGGCGCCCCGGCCAAGGCCGCCCCGTGGAACCCGGCCGCCGGCAACGGCAATGGCCAGGCTCCGGCGGGTGCTGCTCCGGCGGGTGCCGCTCCGGCCGATGCCGCCGCCACGAAGTCCGACGCCGCTCCGGCTGCCGAACCGAACAAGCAATAACGGGAATCCTCCGTCATGCCTAAATTTTTCATTGAACACCCGGTATTCGCCTGGGTGGTCGCGATCCTGATCTCGCTTGCGGGCGTGATCTCGATCCTGGGTCTGGGCGTGGAGTCCTACCCGAGCATCGCACCGCCCCAGGTGACGGTGAGCGCCACCTACCCCGGCGCCAGCGCCGACACCGCCGAAAAGTCGGTCACCCAGGTGATCGAGCAGCAGCTGACCGGCATCGATCACCTGCTGTACTTCAGCTCCTCCTCGGCCTCCAACGGCCGCGTCACCATCACCTTGACCTTCGAAACCGGCACCGATGCCGACATCGCCCAGGTCCAGGTGCAGAACAAGGTCTCGCTGGCGACCCCTCGCCTGCCGACCGAGGTGACCCAGCAGGGCGTGGTGGTGGCCAAGGCCAACGCCGGCTTCCTGATGGTGGTGGCCCTGCAGTCCGACAGCGCCTCGATCGACCGCGATGCCTTGAACGACATCGTCGGTTCGCGCGTGCTCGACCAGATCTCGCGTATCCCGGGCGTGGGCAGCACCCAGCAGTTCGGTTCCGAGTACGCCATGAACATCTGGCTCAACCCGGAAAAGATGCAGGGTTACGGCCTGTCGGCCACCCAGGTGCTGGCCGCGATCAAGGACCAGAACGTACAGTTCGCAGCCGGTTCGCTGGGCTCGGATCCCTCGCCTGAAGGCCACTACTTCACCGCGACGGTCTCGGCCGAAGGCCGCTTCAGCTCGCCGGAAGAGTTCGAGAACATCATCCTGCGCGCCAACACCGATGGCTCGCGCGTGCTGCTCAAGGACATCGCCCGGATCGCCTTCGGTGCGAACAACTACGGCTTTGATACCCAGTACAACGGCAAGCCGACCGGCGCTTTCGCGATCCAGCTGCTGCCGGGCGCCAACGCACTGAACGTGGCCAATGCGGTCACCGCCAAGATGGACGAACTGGCCCCGAGCTTCCCGGCCGGTGTCAGCTGGTTCTCGCCGTACGACAGCACCACCTTCGTGAAGATCTCGATCGAGGAAGTGGTCAAGACCCTGATCGAAGCGGTCGCGCTGGTCTTCCTGGTGATGCTGATCTTCCTGCAGAACTTCCGCGCCACGCTGATCCCGACCCTGGTCATCCCGGTCGCGCTGCTGGGCACGTTCCTGGGCATGAGCATCATCGGCTTCACCATCAACCAGCTGACGCTGTTTGCGATGGTGTTGGCGATCGGCATCGTGGTCGATGACGCGATCGTGGTGATCGAGAACGTCGAACGCATCATGACCGAGGAGAAGCTGCCGCCCAAGGCCGCCACCCAGAAGGCCATGACCCAGATCACCGGTGCGGTGGTCGCCATTACCGTGGTGCTGGCGGCGGTGTTCATTCCGTCGGCCCTGCAGGGCGGCGCCGCCGGCGAGATCTACAAGCAGTTCGCGCTGACGATCGCCATCGCGATGGCCTTCTCGGCGTTCCTGGCGCTGGGCTTCACCCCGGCGCTGTGCGCGACGTTCCTCAAGCCGACGCACAACGACAACCCGAACATCGTCTACCGCACGTTCAACAAGTACTACGACAAGGTCAGCAACACCTACGTGGGCCACATCACCTCGGCGGTGAAGCATGCCCCGCGCTGGATGATCCTGTTCGTGGTGCTGACCGTGCTGTGCGGCTTCCTGTTCACGCGCATGCCGGGCAGCTTCCTGCCCGAAGAAGACCAGGGCTATGCGCTGGCGATCGTGCAGCTGCCGCCGGGCTCGACCAAGTCGCAGACCAACCACGCCTTCGCCCAGATGCGCGGCATCCTGGAAAAGCAGGATGGCTTCGAAGGCATGCTGCAGGTGGCCGGTTTCAGCTTCGTCGGTTCCGGTGAGAACGTGGGCATGGGCTTCATCCGCCTCAAGCCCTGGGCGGACCGCGACATCACCGTGCCCGAGTTCATCAACAACATGAACGGCGCGTTCTTCGGCATCAAGGAAGCGCAGATCTTCGTGGTCAACCTGCCGACCGTGCAGGGCCTGGGCCAGTTCGGCGGCTTCGACATGTGGCTGCAGGACCGTGGCGGCGTGGGCTATGAGCAGTTGACGCAGGCCCGCAACATCCTGCTCGGCAAGGCGGCGCAGGAAAGCGACCTGCTGACCGGCGTGCGCCCGAACGGCCTGGAAAACGCCCCGCAGCTGCAGTTGCACGTGGACCGCGTGCAGGCGCAGACCATGGGGCTGTCGGTGTCGGACGTGTACAGCACCATCCAGCTGATGCTGGCCCCGGTGTACGTCAACGACTTCTTCTATGAAGGCCGCATCAAGCGCGTGACCCTGCAGGCCGATGGTCCGTACCGCACCGGTGCGGAGTCGTTGAACAGCTTCTACACGCCCAGCACGCTGCAGACCAACGCCGACGGTACGCAGGCGATGATTCCGCTGAGCACCGTGGTGAAGTCCGAATGGGTGTCCGCCCCGCCGTCGCTGAGCCGCTACAACGGTTACTCGGCGGTCAACATCGTCGGTTCGCAGGCGGAAGGCCGCAGCTCGGGCGAGGCGATGCAGGCGATGGAACGGATCGTCAACGACGACCTGCCGGCCGGCTTCGGTTACGACTGGTCGGGCATGTCCTACCAGGAAATCCTGGCCGGCAACGCCGCGACCCTGCTGCTG
The DNA here is from genome assembly GCF_001807865.1 of Stenotrophomonas sp. HMSC10F06. NCBI lineage: Bacteria > Pseudomonadati > Pseudomonadota > Gammaproteobacteria > Lysobacterales > Lysobacteraceae > Stenotrophomonas > Stenotrophomonas sp. HMSC10F06. The sequence continues at coordinate 80,753 of NZ_KV791255.1, forward strand.
GTGCTGTCCATCGTGGTGGTGTTCCTCTGCCTGGCCGCGCTGTATGAAAGCTGGTCGATTCCGGTGGCGGTGCTGCTGGTGGTGCCGCTGGGTGTCCTGGGCGCGCTGGCCTTCTCGCTCGCACGTGGCCTGCCGAACGATCTGTACTTCAAGATCGGCCTGATCACCGTGATCGGCCTGGCCGCGAAGAACGCGATCCTGATCGTGGAGTTCGCGGTGGAACAGCGGGCCGCAGGCAAGAACCTGCGCGAGGCGACCATCGAAGCCTCCCGCCTGCGTTTCCGCCCGATCCTGATGACCTCCTTCGCCTTCATCATGGGCGTGGTGCCGATGGCCATCTCCACCGGTGCCGGCGCCAACGCACGTCACGCGATCGGTACCGGCGTGATCGGCGGCATGGTGTTCGCCACCTTCCTGGGTCTGCTGATGATCCCGGTGTTCTTCGTGGTGGTCCGCCGCATGCTGGGCGACAAGCTGGACGAACCGTCCAAGGAGTTCCTGGAACGCCAGGGCGAAGCCAACACGGCGCACCGTCCGGATCGTTAAGGGACAGGGGCAGCCACGGTTGCCCCACCGCAGGTGACCACCGTGGGTGGTCACGCTGAAACGAAAAAGCCCCGGCGCGAGCCGGGGCTTTTTTGTGTGCGATGCATGACGGGTCACACCATGTGTGGCTGACCGGAAGCGATCCCGGTAGTGCCGGCCGCTGGCCGGCTCCTCCGGTTGCCCGGGAAGGGCCGCCTGGTTGCCGGCCAGCGGCCGGCACTACCTGGCGAGCAGCTGCCGGCGATCAATTCACGCGGATGGCGCCCCATACCGCGCAGACGACCACGATCGCCAGCGACGGCCACTGCATCGGCATGTAGAAGAAATGGTGACGGGCAGGCTCGCCGCGCGCACGCGCACCGTGATTGAGAAATGTCCCCAGCAGCACATTGATGAACGCCCCGATGGCGAAACCGAACAACAGCTGCCGCAGCGACGTATTGCCGTGGTCGACGCTCGGATCCGGCCACAGCCACATCAACAGCAGCAGGGCCGCGATGGGCGTGAGCAGCGTCAGGAACCCTGCGCCTCGATAGATCACCATGGAATCTCCTGCAGAACGGAACCGCACATTCTGCACTACCGCGTGCCAACCCACGGCCGGCACCTGCCCGGCTGGCGGCCGCGAGGCGAAGGCGGCCGCCAGCGGGCCACGACCATGGGTCGTGGCCGCGCTACATCAACGCAATCCCGTCTCGTTGCGCGCAATCACCAACCGCTGGATCTCCGAGGTGCCCTCGTAGATCTCGGTGATCTTGGCATCACGGAAGTAACGCTCCAGCGGCATTTCCTTGGAGTAGCCCATGCCGCCGTGGATCTGCACCGCCTGGTGGGTGATCCACATGGCCGCTTCGGAGGCGGTCAGCTTGGCGATCGCCGCTTCATTGCTGAAACGCTTGCCCTGGCCCTTCACCCATGCCGCACGCAGCGTCAGCAGCAGGGCTGCGTCCAGCTTGCATTTCATGTCGGCAATCTTGGCCTGGGTCATCTGGAAGGTGCCGATCGCCGCGCCGAAGGCCTTGCGGTCCTTCACGTATTCGATCGTCGCCTCATACGCGGCACGCGCGATGCCGATCGCCTGCGAGGCGATGCCGATACGGCCGGCGTCGAGCACGCCCATGGCGATCTTGAAGCCCTCGCCTTCCTTGCCGACGACATCCTCGGCGGCCGCCACGTAATCCTGGAACTCGATTTCGCAGGTGGCCGAGGCACGGATGCCCAGCTTCGGCTCGGTCTTGCCGCGGTGGAAGCCGGCCTTGTCGGTGTCGATCATGAACGCGGTGATGCCACGCGCGCCCTGGTCCGGATCGGTCATCGCAAACAGCACGATGTACTTGGCGACCGGGCCGGAGGTGATCCAGCTTTTCTTGCCGTTGATCACGTAAGTGCCGTCGGCCTGCTTGACCGCCCGGCAGCGCATCGCCGTCGCATCCGACCCGGACTGCGGCTCGGTCAGCGCGAACGCGCCGATGGCCTCGCCCTCGGCGATGGCGCGCACGTACTTCTGCTTCTGCGCTTCACTGCCATGGGTCAGGATGCCGTTGCAGAACAGCGAATTGTTGACCGACATGATCGTCGAATGCGCAGCGTCTCCGGCGGCGACCTCCACCATCGCCAGGACGTAGGCGATCGGGTCCATGCCCGCACCGCCGTATTCTTCAGGCACTTCGATGCCCATCAGACCGTTCTCGCCCAGCAGGCGGATGTTCTCCAGCGGGAACTCGCCGGTACGATCGTGGTGTTCGGCGCTGGGCGCGATTTTTTCCTGCGCGATACGGCGCGCAACGTCCTGCAGCATCAACTGCTCTTCGGTAAAGCTGAAATCCACAACACCCTCCCGGGTACAGAGTGAAAGGGGCCGCAGTGCGCGCGGCCCGGTCGGTCGATTGTACCGGGGGGCGGGGAGAGGACGCCTGACTTGACCGCACCGCCGCCAAAGGACGAAAATATCTCTATATCGCGATAGGTAGATATTTATGGATCTCGAGGACTGGTCCGTCCGGCTGAAAGTGTTCGCCGACGCCACCCGGGTGCGCCTGCTGGCGCTGCTGGAACAGGAAGAACTCACCGTGGCCGAGCTGTCGGCCATCACCACGCTGGCCCAGCCGCGGGTGTCCACCCATCTGGCCCGGCTCAAGGAAGCCGGCCTGGTCCGCGACCGTCGCTCGGGCGTCTCGGCGTATTACCGCTTCGATGACGCCGCGCTGGATCCGGCGCAGCGCGCATTGTGGCATGCCCTGAGCACCGGCAGCGACGATCCGCTGCTGCGCCAGGATGCTGAACGCGTCGCCGCGGTGATGGCCAGCCGCGCCGCCGACCAGAACTGGGCCGACAGCGTCGCCGGCGACATGGAACGCCATTACTCCCCCGGCCGCACCTGGGAGGCGCTGGCGCGCACCGCGCTGCCGCTGCTGGAAACCGGTGACGTGCTTGATATCGCCTCCGGTGACGGCGTATTGGCCGAACTGGTCGCCCCGCATGCCAAGCGCTATGTCTGCATCGACACCAGCGCGCGCGTGGTCGCCGCCGCCAGCGAGCGCCTGCGCCGGCTGGCCAACGTGGAAGTGCGCGAAGGCGACATGCACGCCCTGCCCTTCCCCGACCAGAGCTTCGATCTGGTGGTGCTGATGCACGCACTGACCTACGCGGCCAAGCCGGCCCAGGCCGTCGCCGAGGGCGCGCGCGTGCTGCGCCCGGGCGGTCGCCTGCTGCTGTGCAGCCTGGCCCGTCACGAACACCGTGCGGCCGTGGACGCGTATGGCCACGTCAACCTTGGTTTCAGCGACAAGGAACTGCGCAAGTTCGTGGAGAAGGCCGGCCTGGTCGTCTCCAGCCTAGAAACCGTGACCCGCGAGAAGCGCCCGCCGCATTTCGAAGTCATTTCGCTGATCGCCAGCAAGCCCTGAGGTCTGCCCATGTCATCCCTGCCCTGGCTCCACCCCGACCGCGTGCATGCGCTGGAAACGGCGCTGGCCCAGCGCATCCTGATCATCGATGGCGCCATGGGCACGATGATCCAGCGGCATGGGCTGGAGGAGGACGATTACCGCGGCGCGCGTTTCGCCGGCGGTTACGACCACCAGCACGGGCCCGGCTGCGACCATGCCGCGCCCGGCGACGCGCCGCAGCGGCATGACCTCAAGGGCAACAACGACCTGCTGCTGTTGACCCGCCCGGAGGTGATCGGCGGCATCCATACCGCGTACCTGGAAGCCGGCGCCGATCTGGTCGAGACCAATACGTTCAACGCGACCTCGGTCAGCCAGGCCGACTATCACCTTGAACACCTGGTCTACGAGCTCAACAAAGCCGGTGCCGCAGTAGCGCGCGCCTGCTGCGATGCGGTCGCGGCGACCACGCCGGGCAAGCCGCGCTTCGTGATCGGGGTGCTCGGCCCCACCAGCCGCACCGCGTCGATCAGCCCGGACGTGAACGATCCGGGTTTCCGCAATACCAGCTTCGATGCGCTGCGCGAGACCTACCGCGAGGCCATCGATGGGCTGATCGACGGCGGTGCCGACACCCTGATGGTGGAAACCATCTTCGATACGCTCAACGCCAAGGCCGCGCTGTTCGCCATCGAAGAAGTGTTCGACGCCCGCGGTGGTCGGCTGCCGGTGATGATCTCCGGCACCATCACCGATGCGTCCGGGCGCACGTTGTCCGGGCAGACGGCAGAGGCGTTCTACGCCTCGGTCGCGCACGGCCGGCCGCTGTCGATCGGGCTGAACTGCGCGCTCGGTGCCAGCGACATGCGGCCCCACGTGGAAACCCTGTCCACCGTGGCCGAGTGCCTGGTCAGTGCACACCCGAATGCGGGCCTGCCCAATGCCTTCGGCGAGTACGACGAAACGCCGGAAGAAATGGCGACCACGCTGCGCGAATTCGCCAGCGCCGGTCTGCTCAACCTGGTGGGCGGCTGCTGCGGCACTACCCCGGCGCACATCCGTGCCATCGCCGAGGCGGTAGCCGATCTGCCGCCGCGCCGCCTGCCCGCACCACCGCTGGAAGACGCGGCATGACCGCACCTGCTCCCCGTTCCCGTTGTCGTTGACCTTCCTCCGCCAGCCCGTGCCAGCCTGCCCATGACGTCTTCCCGCCACACCCGCCTGTCCGGTCTCGAGCCGCTGGTCATCACCCCGGACCTGCTGTTCGTCAACATCGGCGAGCGCACCAACGTCACCGGCAGTGCGCAGTTCCGCAAGCTGGTGAAGGAAGAGCGTTACGAGGAGGCGGTGGAAGTGGCGCGCCAGCAGGTCGCCAATGGCGCGCAGATCCTCGATGTGAACATGGACGAGGGCCTGATCGATTCCGAAAAGGCGATGACGCGCTATCTGAATCTGATCATGTCCGAGCCGGACATCGCGCGCATTCCGGTGATGGTCGATTCGTCCAAGTGGAGCGTGATCGAGGCCGGGCTGAAGTGCCTGCAGGGCAAGAGCGTGGTCAACTCGATCTCGCTCAAGGAAGGCGAAGCGCAGTTCATCGAGCAGGCGCGCAAGGTACTGCGCTACGGCGCGGCCGCGGTGGTGATGGCCTTCGATGAGGACGGCCAGGCCGATACCTGCGCGCGCAAGGTCGAGATCTGCACCCGCGCCTACCGGATCCTGACCGAACAGGTCGGCTTCCCGCCGCAGGACATCATCTTCGACCCGAACATCTTCGCCGTTGCCACCGGTATCGAGGAACACGACAACTACGCGGTCGACTTCATCGAAGCCACCCGCATCATCAAGCGCACCCTGCCGCACTGCCATGTCTCCGGCGGTGTCTCCAATGTGTCCTTCTCCTTCCGCGGCAATGAAACCGTACGCCAGGCGATCCACTCCGTGTTCCTGTTCCATGCCATTGGCGCGGGCATGGACATGGGCATCGTCAATGCCGGCGCGATGCCGATCTACGATGACCTGGACCCGGAACTGCGCGAGCGCGTGGAGGATGTGATCCTCAACCGCCGTCGCGACGGCACCGAGCGCTTGCTGGAGATCGCCGAGCGCTACAAGGGCAAGAAAGGCGAAGTGCGCGGCGAAGATCTGGCCTGGCGCGAGAAGCCGGTCAACGACCGCCTTGCGCATGCGCTCGTACACGGCATGGACGCCTGGGTCGAGCAGGACACCGAAGAAGCGCGTGCGCGCTCGACGCGGCCGCTGGATGTGATCGAGGGGCCGCTGATGGACGGCATGAACATCGTCGGTGACCTGTTCGGCGCCGGCAAGATGTTCCTGCCGCAGGTGGTCAAGTCCGCACGCGTGATGAAAAAGGCGGTGGCCTACCTGCTGCCCTACATCGAGGCCGAGAAGGCGCGCAGTGGCGACACCGCCAAGAGCAACGGCAAGATCATCATGGCCACGGTCAAGGGCGACGTGCACGACATCGGCAAGAACATCGTTGGCGTGGTCCTGGCCTGCAACAACTTCGATGTGGTCGATCTGGGCGTGATGGTGGCGGCGCAGAAGATCCTCGACGCCGCGCGTGCTGAAAACGCGGACATCATCGGCCTGTCCGGGCTGATCACCCCCTCGCTGGAAGAGATGAGCCACGTCGCCCGCGAGATGGAGCGGCAGGGCTTCACGATGCCGCTGATGATCGGCGGCGCCACCACCTCGCGTGCGCACACGGCGCTGAAGATCGACCCGCATTACAAGGCGCCCACGGTGTGGGTGAAGGATGCCTCGCGCGCGGTGGGCGTCGCGCAGTCGCTGATCTCGCGCGAGCTGCGCGATGCCTTCGTGGCCGCCAATGAGGCCGACTACGCCGACATCCGCCAGCGCCACCGCAACCGTGGCGATGCCAAGCGCCTGGTGCCCCTGGCCAAGGCACGCGCCCAGCGCTTCGTGGGCGACTGGGCGAACTACACGCCGCCGACGCCGCGCAGGCCGGGCCTGCATGTGCTCGACGATTACCCACTGGCCGACCTGGTCGAGGTGATCGACTGGACCCCGTTCTTCCAGGCCTGGGAACTGGCCGGCAAGTTCCCGGCGATCCTGACCGATGAGATCGTCGGCCCGCAGGCCACCGATCTGTACCAGGACGCCCGCGCGATGCTCACCCGCATCGTCGAGGAAAAGTGGCTGACCGCCAAGGCCGTGTTTGGCCTGTGGCCAGCCAACAGCGTCGGCGATGACGTGCACCTGCGCACGGACAACGGCCCGGCGGTGCTGCACTTCCTGCGCCAGCAGGTGGACAAGCCGGTCGAACGCCCGGATTTCTGCCTGGCCGATTTCATCGCCCCGGCCGACAGCGGCAAGCAGGATTGGATCGGCGCGTTCGCGGTCACCGCCGGCATCGGCATCGACCCGCACGTGGCCCGCTTCGAGGCCGATCACGACGATTACAACGCGATCCTGCTCAAGGCGCTGGCCGACCGCCTGGCCGAAGCGTTGGCCGAGCGCCTGCACCAGCACGTACGCATGGATTACTGGGGCTACCAGCCCGATGAGCAGCTGGACAATGAGTCGCTGATCGCCGAGAAGTACACCGGCATCCGCCCTGCCCCGGGCTATCCGGCCTGCCCGGAGCACAGCGAGAAGGCCACGCTGTTCCACTTGCTCGATGCCGAGCGCACTGCGGACATGCAGCTGACCGAGAGCTTTGCGATGCTGCCCACCGCGGCGGTATCGGGCTACTACTTCAGCCACCCGCAGAGCCAGTATTTCGTGGTCGGCCGGGTCTCGCGCGAGCAGGTGGTGGACTATGCCAAGCGCAAGGGCGTGGACCGCGTGCAGGCCGAACGCTGGCTGGCCTCCAACCTGGATTACGATCCGGAATGACCGCGTCACCCGACCCACGGTCGGGTGCTACCGGCATAATGCACGGGTAGGCACCCACTGTTGGCGGGTGCGCGCCCTCCGAGACCCTGCATGACCGCCCTCCCCCGCGACGCCGTCCCGGCCGTCCGCCTCTCGTCGTTCTACCTGTTCTACTACGCCGCCCTCGGCGCGTTCACGCCCTACTGGTCGCTGTTCCTGACCTCGCGCGGCATGAGCGTCACCGCGATCAGCGTGATGATGGGGCTGTGGTATGCCACCCGTATCGTCGCGCCGACCACGTGGACCTCCATTGCCGCCGCCTCGCCGCGCCCGATCTTCTGGCTGCGGCTGGGCTGTGTGCTCACGCTGCTGACGTTCTGCGCCTTCCTGCTGCCGTTGCCGCAGCCCTGGCTGTACCCGGCGATGATCGCGTTCTGCTTCTTCTACAACGCAGTGATGCCGCAGTTCGAATCGATCACGCTGACCCACCTGGGCAGCGACAGCCACCGCTACGGACTGATCCGGGTGTGGGGCTCGCTGGGTTTCATCGTGGTGGTGATGCTGTTTGGCTGGATCATCGAAGGTGACGGCGGCGCCGGCAATGCACACCTGCTGCCGTGGCTGATGCTGCCGCTGTTCGGCCTGCTTACGGCCTCGGGCTTCGCCAACCGCTATGCGCGCAACCTGCAGCGCAGCGACGGCGATGCCACTGGTTTCTGGCAGATCGTGCGCAAGCCGCAGGTACTGGCGTTCTTCCTGGCCGCCTTCATGGAGCAGCTGTCGTTCGGCCCGTACTACACGTTCTTCTCGGTCTACATGGACCACCACGGCTACGCGACGTCCACGCTGGGCGTGTTGTGGACGGTCGGGGTGGTGTTTGAAGTCGGCGTGTTCTTCACCATCGGCCGCTTCTTCCGCCGCTATGACGCCAGCTGGATGCTGCTGATCGCCCTGCTCAGCTCCACCGTGCGCTGGGCGATCACCGCACTGTTCCCGCAGAACCTGCCGGTGATGCTGGTCGCCCAGACCGCGCATGCACTGGGCTTTGCGGCCTTCTTCGCCGCTGCGATGCAGATGCTGGCCACCTACTTCCCCGGCCGCCTCAATGGGCACGGCCAGGGCGTGTTGTACGGCTTCTCCTCGGGTGTGGGCGGTGTGCTCGGTGCGTTGATCGCGGGCCAGCTGTGGCCGATCGATCAGGGCCGCACCGCATTTCTGGCGGCCAGCGGATTCGCGCTGGCCGGCGCCCTGCTGTGCTTCTTCGCGATCAGCCTGCCGCTGTTGCGGGCCGCCCGCCGGAAGCCCGGGGCCGTGTAGCGCCACGCCGTGCGTGGCCCTGCCGTCACGTTGGTGCCGGTACGCTCGGGATTCCCCAACCCCGGAGTCCCCATGCGACGTTCCCTTCGCCTGCCGACCCTGTTCACCGCCCTCGTGGCGGCCTGTGCCACCGCGAACGCAGCCCCCCCGATCATTCTCGACAACGCCCGCGTGTTCGACGGCGAACGCGACCTGGGCATCACCACGCTGACCCTGCGCGATGAGCGCATCGCGCACATCGGCCCACCACCGCCCGCACTGGCCAAGGGTGCCAAGCGCATCGACTACCAGGGCAAGGTGATCCTGCCCGGCCTGGTCAGCAACCACATCCACGTCGGCAATACCGACGGCCTGGAGCATGGCGACCGCTTCTACACCCGCGATCACGTGCTCCGCGACCTGCAGCAGTTCCAGCGCTACGGCATCACCACGGTGACCGCGCTGGGCATGAACGGCGCTGCGTTCACCACGATCCGCGCCGAAGTCCGTGACCAACCCACGCTCGGTGCGCAGCTATACGGCGCCGGTGGCGGCATCGGCGCGGCCGCAGGCGCCCCGCCGGCCAAAACGATGGGGCTCGAGCACGACCCCGTGGCACGCCCGACCACGCCCGATCAGGCCCGCGCCGCGGTCCGCGCGCAGCAGCAGGCCGGGGTGGACGTGATCAAGCTGTGGGTGGACGACCTCGGTGGCCGCTTCCCGATGATGGCGCCGCCGATCTACCGCGCGGCGATCGATGAGGCGCACCAGCACCAGCTCAAGGTGGCCGCCCACATCCACGACCAGGCGCCGGCAGCGGATCTGGTCGAGGCCGGCGTGGACATCATCGCGCACGGCATCCGCGATACGCCGGTCGCCCCGGCGCTGGTCAGCGCGATGCGCGACAAGGGCGTGTGGTACATCCCGACGGTCAACATCGACGAGGCGAATTATCTGTACGCGGAGAACCCGCAGTGGCTGCAGCAGCCGTTCGTGGCCAACGCCCTGCCGGCAGCCGTGCGTGAGCGCTGGCAGCAACCACAGTGGCAGAAGGCGCAGCTGGCGGGCGATGGCATCCCCAAGGCACGCGCAGCGGTGGCCATGAACCTGCGTAACCTGAGAACGCTGCACGAGGCCGGCGTGAACATCGGCTTCGGTACCGATGCCGGCGCGATGCCGCAGCGCGTGATCGGCGTCGCCGAGCATCGCGAGCTGGAGCTGATGACGCAGGCCGGTTTCACCCCGGCGCAGGCGTTGCAGGTAGCCACCGCCGACGCCGCACGCCTGCTTGGCCTGGACGATCGCGGTCGGATCGCGGTCGGTCGCCGTGCGGATCTGCTGGTTCTGGGGGCCAACCCGCTTCAGGACATCCGCAACAGCCGCCGGATCGATGCGGTCTGGCAGGCGGGCCAGCAGGTCGCCGGCCCGATCGAGGCCGAAGCAGGCACGGCTGCCCGCGACTGATCGCGGGCGATGGGATTCAGGGGGCGGCGGCCGGCGCCGTCGCCTCCAGGCGCTTCAGCTGGGCCTGGAAATCAGGCAGCAGCAGACGATTGCCATAGCCGCTGAGATGATCGCCATCGAAGAACAGCGGCTTGCCCTCGCGGGTCGGCAGGCACTGCTCGCCGGGGCACAGCAGCGGCATCGGATCCCAGATCGACGCCCCCGGCAGCGCATCCGCCACCTGCTGCAGGCCGGCCAGCACCGGCGCACGCAGCTGCTCGATCTCGCTGCGCGGCAAAGTCATGCCATTGACGCAGATCGGGTTGTGCCGGTTGAACACATCCGAGCAGCGGTACGGCGGCGCGGGCAGTACCGGCTTGGGCGCTTCCAGCACGATGTACACGCCGCGCTCGGCCAGCGGGGTGAGCTGAGCAATCCAGGACGCGACCTCGGCCCGGCGACCGGCATCGGCCGCCTCGCTCAGATGTTCGGCACGCACCTGCGCGATATCGAACACGGTGTACTGCTCGGACAGACGCGGCAGCCTCAGCCCGGCCAGCAACACCGCATCGCCCGGCTGCGCACGGGCCTGGATATCCTCCAGCACGTTGCGCACATACGCATCACACGCCGGATTGGGGCCCTGCCAGGCACGCAACCCGACCAGCGCGCAGCCACCGCTGCCGTACAGCCGGATCGTTGCGCCATCCAGCACGGCCAGGCGCTGCAACATCTCGTGGTAGGCCAGCGCATGCGAATCACCGGCCACGAACAGCTGGCGCGTGGAGGCGGCGCGTCCCGGGCACTGGCCGCGCTCGTACAGGCGTGCCTGCCCGCCCTGCACCGGCACGTTGCTGACCCGCACGCGGCAGTCCGGGATTTCCTTCTTGAGCCCCTTGGCATAGGGATACCAGTCCAGCGGAGCGCGGCTGACCACGCTGAGCGAGGTGTACTGCTGGGTCTTGACCAGTGCCGTCTGCAGCCCGGCGCCAAGCACCAGCACGGCCACCCCGACCGCGACCCAGCGTGCATTGCTGATGCGCCAGCGTCCGCCATGCCGCAGGGGCTGTTCCACCCAGCGCCAGGACAGCCAGGACAGCAGCGCCACGCACAGCAGCGCGGCCGTGCCGGTGGCCACGGTCTCAAGGCCCACCGTCCAGCGGAACAGCACGAAGACCGGCCAGTGCCACAGGTACAGCGAATAGGACAGGCGGCCGATCGTCACCATCGGCGTGGTCGCCAGCGCGCGGCCGATCCAGCCCCCTGGCGCGCGCTGCAGCAGACCAAGCAGGCCCAGCGTGCCCAGCACCGGCCAAAGCCCGTCGATCCAGGGCGAATGGCCCGGACGCGCGGACCACAGCCCATACCCCAGTGCGCCAACGCTGAGCAGCAACAGCGGCGAGCGCCAGCTGATGCCGCGCGGCGATGCCGTCAGCGGCGTGAACCGGCCGCTGAGCGACAACACCTGGAACAGCAGCACGCCAGCGCCCAGCTGCCAGAACCGCGTGGTGGTCAGATAGAACGCATCGATCTCATGGCCGCCCTGGCGCGCACGGAACACCGCATACCCCAGCGATGCCGCGACCGCCACGCCGAACAGCCCCAGCGATACCCAGCGCCCGCGTGGGCCTTTGGCCCAGGCCAGGAACAACAGCGGGAACAGCAGGTAGAACTGCTCTTCCACGCCCAACGACCAGGTGTGCGTGTACGGGTTGAATTCGGTGCGCGGTGAGAAGTAATCGTTGCCGGTACTGGCCAGCACCCAGTTGCTCAGCCCGACGAAGGCCATGCGCCCGGTCTTGTCGCTGGTTTCGCTGAGCCACGATTCGGGAATCAGCAGCGCACTGAGCATCGCGGTGAACAGCAGGCAGACCACCAGCGCCGGGGCGATGCGGCGCATGCGGCGCGCATAGAAACGGGCCAGCCCGGCCCAGCCGCCCACCGCCGGCAGGCGATCCACCGAGGCACTGACCACGAAGCCGGAGATGACGAAAAACACGTCCACGCCGGTGAAGCCGCCGGGCAACCAGCTGGCCTTGAGGTGGTAGAGGATGACCGCCAGCACTGCGATCGCACGCAGGCCATCGATGTGCGGGAAATACCCGGGACTGCGTTCCTGCATGGCCCTGCTCCTGACATGCAACGGGCGCCTGCCGGCGCCCAGTGCATTCAACAATGGTGGCGTCGGCTTACCAGACCAGGTCGTCCGGCACCTGGTACTGCGGATCGGCGTACGGATCTTCGCCAGCCGGTGCATCCGGATCGACCTTCAGCGCCACCGACGGTGCGAACACCGCTTCGGCCTCGGCCAGCACGGCGGCAGTGACCAGCACGTACCGGCCGTTCTGCTGCAGCACACCGAGCTCACCGGCATTGAGCGCCTTGAGCTGATCGGCGGTGACGTAGATACGCTTGATCTTGCCCCCGTACGGGAAGTGGCGCGCGATGTCGGCTGCTTCGGCGTTGAGGGACTTGCCTTCCAGCAGGACCTCCAGCTTGGCCTTGGCCTCGCGGCGGATACGCGCCTCTTCCTGCTTCAGGCGCTCGGCCTCGATGCGGTCGTCCTTTTCCTTCTGCGCACGGATCGCATACGCCTTGGCGAGATCGATATCCTCGCGCGAGCGCGGCTTGCCAGGCGCGCCCTGCGGCGGGCGGGCGCCGGCAGGACGGCCCTTGCCCGGTGGACGGCGATCACCGTCACGCGCGGGCCGCTGGCCCTCGCCGGGCTTGCCGGCCGGGCGTGCGCCCTGCGGCTTGCCGGCCGGTCGGCCATCGCGGCGCGCATCGGGCCGACGGTCCGGCTTGCGGTCGTTGGTTCGTTCGGGTTTGGGCGCGGCTTTGAAGCCAAGGCCCAGCAGCTGGTCGCGGAGAGTATCGCTCATGACGTCAGATCAGTAATGCGGAGGCGGCGGCTCTTCGGCCGAATCGGAATACAGCGCGGTGCGGACCTTGCCGAGGTCTTCAAGCAGGATGCGGGTCAGGTCGGCATTGCGATTGCCTTCCATGCGCGCATCGGCCAGGGCCTCGCTCAGTTCGGCCAGCGCCTGCTCCTGGAAGGAGACGCGCATTTCCAACTCGATCAGGCGTGCTTCCAGTGCCTGTTCGCGCTCGGAGGGTGTGGACTCATGCATTCAACGAACGTCCCCGGCCAATGCCGTAGTAAGCCAGGCCCGCGGCTTCGATTTCCTGCGGGTCGTACAGATTGCGGCCGTCGAACACGACCGCATCGCTGAGCATCTCACGCAGGCGGATGAAATCCGGGCTGCGGAACTGCTTCCATTCGGTGACCACGACCAGCGCATCGGCGCCGTCGAGGGCGTCATAGGCATCATCGCAGAACACCAGGTCATCGCGCTCACCGAAGATGCGGCGCGCTTCGTCGGTCGCTTCCGGATCGTAAGCGCGCACCCGTGCACCGGCTTCCCACAGCTGCGCCAGCAGGCGGCGGCTGGAGGCTTCGCGCATGTCATCGGTGTTCGGCTTGAAGGCCAGGCCCCACACCGCGAAGGTCTTGCCGCGCACGCCTTCATCCTCGCCACGGTCGTAGTGGCGCTGGATCAGCGCGTACAGATGGCCCTTCTGATGTTCGTTGACGGCTTCCACCGCGTTCAACAGCTTGGGCTCATGGCCGTACTGCTGGGCGGTCCGGGCCAGGGCCTGCACATCCTTGGGGAAGCACGAGCCGCCGTAACCGGCGCCGGGATAGATGAAGTGCCAGCCGATGCGCGGATCCGAGCCGATGCCCTGTCGGACCTGCTCGATGTCGGCACCGACCTTCTCGGCGATGTTGGCGATTTCGTTCATGAACGAAATCTTGGTCGCCAGCATCGCATTGGCCGCGTACTTGGTGAGCTCGGCCGAGCGCACGTCCATCTCCACCACGCGGTCGTGGTTGCGGTTGAACGGCGCATACAGGCGGCGCATCAGCGCGACCGAGTCGGGATTGGACGCGCCCACCACGATGCGGTCCGGCCGCATGCAGTCGGCGACCGCGTCACCTTCCTTGAGGAATTCGGGATTGGAGACCACGTCGAACGCGATCTCCACGCCGCGCTCGGCCAGCGCCTGGGCGATGGCCTCACGGACGTTGTCGGCCGTGCCTACCGGCACGGTCGATTTGTTCACCACCACCACCGGCGCGGTAATGTGCCGGCCGATGGTGCGGGCCACGGCCAGCACGTACTGCAGGTCGGCACTGCCGTCCTCGTCCGGTGGCGTGCCCACGGCAATGAAGATCACCTGGCCATGCGCGATCGCGGTGGCGGCGTCGGAGGTGAAGACCAACCGCGACGCAGCGTGGTTGGCCTTGACCATCGGCTCCAGGCCGGGCTCATAGATCGGGATGATCCCGTTGTTGAGCCCGTCGACCTTGGCCTGGTCGATGTCGACACAGATCACCTGATGGCCAACCTCGGCCAGGCAGGTACCCGTGACAAGACCGACATAGCCGGTACCGAATATCGCAACGCGCATGGGCGGTGGGGCTCCAGATCCGTTACGGCAGAACGTTCAGCAGCTCGACGTCGAACGTCAGCGTCGCGTTCGGACCGATCGGACCACCCGGGGTGCCCTGCTCGCCATAGGCCAGCTCGCCCGGAATCCAGAAGCGGTACTTGGAGCCGGTCGGCATCAGCGACACGCCTTCGGACCAGCCCTTGATCACCTGGTCGAGGCCGAACTCGATCGGCTGGCCGCGCTGGTAGCTGCTGTCGAACACGGTGCCGTCGAGCAGCTTGCCTTCGTAGTTCACGCGCACCTTGCTGGTCGGCATCGGACGCTCGCCCGAACCCGGACGCAGCACCTGGTACTGCAGGCCCGAGGCGGTGGTCACCACGCCCGGCACGGTCTTGTTCTTGGCCAGGAAGTTGTTGCCTTCCACGCGGTTGGTACCGGCCTGGGCGGCGGACTTGGCGTCCATCTCGGCCTGCTTGCCCTTCATGAAGCCTTCCAGCGTGGCCTTGGCCTGCTCGGCGGTCATCTTCGGGGTGCCGTTGTTGAAGGTGGTGCTGACCGCATCGAACAGCGCGTCCAGGTCCAGATCGTCCTTCAGCGGCGCCAGCGACGGGCCCACGGCGAAGCTGCCCAGCATCAGGCCGACCTTCTCGCGGTCCACCTTCGGCGGCGCGGTGCCCGGGGCAACGCCCGGAACCGGCTGGCCGCTCTTGGCCATCACGGCCTGGCGCAGGGCGGCGTCGGTCTTCTGCGCCTCTTCCTGGCTGATCAGCGGCTGCTTGCCTTCAAAGGCATTCGTCACGCCGCGGCGCAGGGCGGCCAGGTCGATCTCGCTGGAGATCGGACCGAACGAATTGGCGACATCGATACCGATGGCGTAGCCAAGCTTTTCGCGTTGGGTATTCAAAGTGGAAGTCTCCTTGACAGCCGCGCGGGCGGCTGGTTGTTGCGACATCGCGGTACCGGTGGCACCCATCGCCAGAATCAGAACCGACGCCGCGGCGCCGCGCATTCCCATCTTCATTCGCTGCATTCCTGGAAGTGACTGGACGCCGACGTCGGCGCGAAAGCAACCATTGTCGCACGCGCGTCCGAGATGTCGATATCGTCAGTGCTTGTTGGCCGTGACAGACAGTTCACGTTCGATCGCCGCGACCAGTTTCGGGTCGTCCGGCGTCACCTTGCTCGGGAACTGCGCCACCACCCGGCCATCCCGGCTGATCAGATACTTGTGGAAGTTCCAGCCGGGCGACACGCCCGTGGCCGTGGCCAGGCTGCGATACAACGGCGTCGCCTCCGGCCCGGTGACGACCACCTTCTGGAACATCGGGAACTTGACGCCATAGGTCAGCGTGCAGAACTCCTGGATCTGGGCTTCGTCACCCGGCTCCTGGCCCTTGAAGTCATTGGACGGGAAGCCCAGCACCGAGAAACCACGCGCGGCGTACTTTCGCTGCAGCGCTTCCAGGCCTTCGTACTGCGGGGTGAATCCGCACTTGCTGGCGGTGTTGACCACCAGCAGCACCTTGCCGCCGTACTGCTTGGCCAGATTGACCTCGCCCTTGCCGGCCAGCGGGCGATAGCTCACATCCAGCAGATCGGCCGCCTGGGCCGAGGCGCCCACCAGCAGGCCGGCCGCCAGCAACAACACGGACCACCGCGCCCGGCGCGGAATGCGGCCGCAGCGGATGGGCGACAACAAAGACACGTGATGCATCGCGACACTCCAGAGTGGGGAAGAACGAAGGCCTGAATGCGCCCGGCGAGGGCGGCAAGGACGGCGGCGGGCACTATATCACCGGTGTTTTTGCCGCCGGACGCCGTTGGTCCGCCGGCAGGACGTCTCGCCGCAATGCGCCGTGGCCGGTCATGGCCCTGTCGATGCTGCCCGCCGCATTCAGCGCCGTTTTGCCGCGTCTGGCGGTGTGGACCGACAGGCCAAGCTCACCGATTCGATCACCTGAATACGGCACCCACTTGCCATACCATTGACATCAATGAATGTGCGCTTGCCCGCATCGGCAGCCCACGTGCAGACATACGTCTTTATATTCAATAACTTGGGAAACCATGGAGGCTGTCACACGCCCCCTGCCATCAGTTGGGTTGCTCGCCCTGTTGATCTTCGGCGTGCCGGTGTTATAGTTGCATACAACACCAGTCACCTAGACAGGGGAAGCCCATGAACCGCATGCGCCACCACCACGCCGCCAAAGCCGTCACCGCCGCCTCGGCGTTGCTGCTGCTGGGCTGGTTCGGCATCCCCTCCGGTGACGCTGGCAGCCCTGCCAGCGCCAATGTGTTTGAAGGCCCGCAGGACGCAGGCGTCATCGAGGCAGGGACCGCCGACGGCGCCCCCACGCCCCCCCGCCGGCTGCACAGCTCCCTGTCCATGCCTTACTTCTCATTCGCGCAGTCGCTGAACCCACGGAGCTGACCATGAGCGATATTCAATGGAGCGATGGTGCTCCGATCTACCGCCAGCTGAAAGAGCGCGTGATCGCCATGATGCTTGACGGCATCATCAAGCCGGGCGACGCCCTGCCTTCGGTCCGGCAGGTTGCCGCCGAGTACCAGCTCAATCCCATCACCGTTTCGCGCGCCTACCAGGAACTGGCTGATGAAGGCCTGGTCGAGAAGCGCCGCGGCCTGGGCATGTTCATGACCGAAGAAGCGGCCACGCAGCTGCGCAGCAGCGAGCGCGACCGGTTCCTCAATGAAGAATGGCCGCTGGTCCTGGAACGCATCCAGCGCCTGGGCCTGAACCTCGACGAATTGCTGCCCCAGGGGAAATCCTCATGAATGCCGTTGCAAGTGATGTCGTCATTTCCGCTCGAGGCCTGCGCAAGGCCTATAAACAGACCGTGGCACTGGACAACACCAGTTTCACGATCGCGCCCGGCCGCATCACCGGCCTGATCGGCCCCAACGGCGCCGGCAAGACCACCCTGCTCAAGGCGCTGCTGGGCCTGACTGCGGTGGAAGGCGAGCTGCGCGTGCTCGGGCTGGACCCGACCGTACAGCGCAACGCCCTGATGAACGATGTGTGCTTCGTCGCCGACGTGGCGGTGCTGCCGCGCTGGATGAAGGTGCGCGAGGCCATCGATTTCGTCGCCGGCACCCACCCGCGTTTCGACCGGGCGCGCTGCGAACGCTTCCTGGCCTCCACCAAACTGCATCCCAAGCAGCGCGTGCGCGAACTGTCCAAGGGCATGATCGTGCAGCTGCACCTGGCGCTGGTGATGGCCATCG
This sequence comes from Stenotrophomonas sp. HMSC10F06, assembly GCF_001807865.1. Taxonomy (NCBI): domain Bacteria; kingdom Pseudomonadati; phylum Pseudomonadota; class Gammaproteobacteria; order Lysobacterales; family Lysobacteraceae; genus Stenotrophomonas; species Stenotrophomonas sp. HMSC10F06. Next base: position 98,491 of record NZ_KV791255.1, read on the forward strand.
ATGCCAAGGTCCTGGTGCTGGACGAACCGACCCTGGGCCTGGACATCCTGTACCGCAAGGAGTTCTACCAGCGCCTGCTGGAGGACTACTTCGACGAGCAGAAGACCATCATCGTCACCACCCACCAGGTGGAAGAGATCGAGCACATCCTCACCGATGTGATGTTCATCCGCGATGGCCGCATCGTGTTGACCACCGACATGGAAGACATCGGCGAACGCTATACCGAAGTACTGGTGTCCGCCGATGCCGTGGAGGCCGCACGCGCGCTCAAGCCGATCGACGAACGTGCCCTGCCCTTCGGCAAGACCGTGCTGCTGTTCGACGGGGTGCCACGCGCCCAGCTCACGCCCCTGGGCGAAATCCGCAGCCCGGGGCTGGCGGATCTGTTCGTGGCCATCATGAAGGGAACCTACGCATGAACACCGTCAACCATCCCATCAGCAAGGCCAGTGCGTTCAAGTGGCTGCTCAAGCGTGAGTACTGGGAAAACCGCGGCGGCTTCCTGTATGCGCCGGTGATCGCCGGCGGCATCTCACTGGTGATGAGCCTGCTCGGCATCGTGTTCGGCCTGGTCGCCATGCACCGTGCGGTCAAGAGCGGCGGCATCCACATCGACAACGAAAGCGTCAACATCAACGGCCTGGACCTGAGCCTGCTGACCAGCAAGCTCGATGCCAAGGACCTGCACGACCTGGCCAATGGCCTGGACCTGACCCTGATCCTGAGCTCGGGCTGGCCGCTGATCGTGCTCGCCTTCGTGGTGTTCTTCTACTGCCTGGGCGCCCTGTACGACGACCGCCGCGACCGCAGCATCCTGTTCTGGAAATCGCTGCCGCTGTCGGATACCGCCACGGTGCTGTCCAAGGCCGTGAGTGCGCTGCTGATCGCTCCGATCATCGCGGTGATCGCCTCGGCCCTGACCATGCTCGGCTTCCTGGTGATGATCTCGATCGTGGTGATCGCCCACGGCGGTGATCCGATGATGCTGATCTGGGGCCCTGCCAGCCCGCTGACCATCATCGCCGGCCACCTGTCCTGGATTCCGGTCTACCTGCTCTGGGCGCTGCCGACCGTTGGCTGGCTGCTGCTGTGCTCGGCCTGGGCCAAGACCAAGCCGTTCCTGTGGGCGGTGATGCTTCCGCTGTTCGCCGGCATCATCGTCAGCACCACCAAGGTGATGACCCTGTTCGACCTGACCGGCGGCTGGTTCTGGAAGCATATCGTCGGCCGCCTGCTGCTCAGCGCGGTCCCGGCCAGCGACCAGTTCTACCGCGGTGAGTCCATGTTCAGTGGCAACGGCAACATGGACAACCTGGTCAACGAACTGGGCCCAAGCCACCAGCTGGCCGCCCTGGCCATGCCGGAACTGTGGATCGGGGCTGCCGCCGGCGTGGTGTTCCTGTTCCTGGCCATCCGCCTGCGCCGCCGCGCTGGCGAAATCTGATCCCCCGCCCTTCTTCGAGGAGCCACCCATGATCCGCAAGCTCGCTGTTGCTTCCCTGTTGCTGCTGCCGCTGACCGCGCTCGCCAATGAACCGCAGTGCAAGTTCAACGAACCGCGCGACCTCAAGCTCGACCTGGCCGGTGCCAAGGCCGTGGTGTTCGAAGTGAACCAGCATGACCTGGTGCTGCAGGCCGGCCCCGGTGCGGCCCAGCTCGGCGGGCGCGCCTGCGCCTCCAACGCGGACTGGCTGCGCCAACTCACGGTCACCCAGCAGAAGGTCGGCGACAAGCTCGTCGTCCGCCTGCAGCGCGAAGGGCGCAGCCTCACCATGAGCGGCAGCAGCTATGCCTACCTGGACCTGCGCGGCACGGTGCCGGACACGCTCCTGGTCCAGATGAAGGTCGGCTCCGGCGATGCCAGCGTCAGCGGTGCGCATTCGCTCAGCGCCGATGTCGGCTCCGGGGATATCAAGCTGGAGAACATCAAAGGGCTGGTGACCGCGGCAGTCGGCTCGGGCGATGTCATCCTCGATGGGGCCGGTGCACTGAACCTGCTCTCGGTCGGCTCGGGTGATTTCAAGGCCCGCAACGTACGCGGCGACGCCAAGGTCGGTACCATCGGCTCGGGCGACTTCGAGCTGGATACCGTCGGCGGCAATGTCGAGATCGGCGTGGTCGGCTCCGGCGACACCGACGTGCGCCAGGCCAAGGGCAACGTGCGGATCGGCACCGTCGGCTCCGGCGATACCGAGCTGCGCGACATCGGCGGCAGCGTCACCGTGGAACGCCATGGCTCCGGCGATGTGACGGCCCGTGATGTCGGTGGCGACCTGCGCGTGGCCAACAGTGGCAGCGGCGATATCCGCCACAGCAATGTACGCGGCCGGGTTGAACTGCCGCGCGGCAAGTAAGCCTCTTTACCCTCAACGGATACGGACCATGACAACTCGACTGCTGCTGCCTGCCCTGCTGTTGTGCCTGCCCATCGCCGCCTGTACCGCCCCGGACAGCGGAAAAGGCAAAGCCCCCGCCGACCAGAGCGCCGCCGCCCCGGCCACCAGCGCGCTGGATACCGACAGCATCGGCAAGACCGTGCAGGAGGCCACCGACAAGGCCCGCCGGGAAATTGCCCAGGGCAACATCTCCATCTCCAATGGCAAATCTCCCAAGGCCGAGATCAGCCCCCAGGGCGACCTGCTGATCGATGGCAAGGCGGTGCCGGTGGATGCCCACCAGCGTGCGCTGCTGCAGGACTACCGCAAGCAGGTCGAGTCGCTGGCCAGTGCGGGCATGGAGATCGGCGTGGCCGGCGCCAATCTCGGCGTGAAGGCGGCCGGTGAGGCGATCAAGGGCATGTTCTCCGGTGACACCCAGGGCATCGAAGCGCGGGTGAACGAGGAGGCCAGGAAGATCGAAGGGCAGGCCCAGAAGCTGTGCGGCCTGCTGCCCGGGATGATGGCCAGGCAGCAGGCGCTGGCGGCCGCGCTGCCGGCCTTCCAGCCCTACGCGACCATGGACCAGAAAGACATCGACGACTGCGGCAGGTAAGCGGCCCCTGCCTGCGACGATGCGTCGCAGGCAGGCCCTTCCCGGCGCCAGGGGACTACAATCTGCGTTCCCGCCGCACGCGTTGTTGCCTGCTCATGAAGAAGCTGAGTCTGTTGCTGTTCGCCCTGTTCTGCCTCGTCGCCACCGGTTGCGACCAGGAGTACCGCAATCACCGCGCCGAGCGCAGCAAGCCGAAGATCACCGTCAGCGACGGCATGGTCACCGTGCGCCGCGCACCTGCGCCGAACATCATCATCCTGCCCAACGGGCACATGAAGATCGACGAGATCGAGATCCCGCTCAACGAAGAGCAGCAGGCGATGCTGCAGGGCATGTTCGGCCAGTTGCAGGTGCTGCGCCAGAACACCTTGACCGATGCTCCGCCGGACCCGGCCAAGCGCTCGGTGAAGATCCAGGTGCCCGATGGCATGCAGCCGATCCCGCCGGACCTGACCACGAAGATTCCCGAATTCAAGGATTACACCGAGACCTTCGGCAATCTGCAGGCCGACCGCCACTGACTGAGCCCCGCAGCGGCCGGCAGGCCCCTGGGCAAATGTCCCCCGTCCGCCGCCTGGCAGCGACGACCTCCTCCTTGATTTTGCCCTGGGGCCGACGGCCGCTACGGGGCTCACGCAGAAAAAAACGGGCCATTCGGCCCGTTTTTCGTTTCAGGTAGTACGCGCGCTCAACCGCCCCCGCCGCCGCCGGCGTGGATGCCGCCGGCGGTCAACGCGGCCGGATCGAGCAGCTTGCGCAGCTCGGCCTCGGACAGACCGCTGTCTTCCTTGGCCACCTCCAGCACCGGGCGCTGTTCCTTGTAGGCACGCTTGGCGATCGCGGCGGCTTTCTCATAGCCGATGATCGGGTTCAGCGCGGTCACCAGGATCGGATTGCGATCCAGTGCCTCGCGGACGCGATCCTCGCGCACCTTCAACCCGGCGATCGCGGTATCGGCCAGCAGGCGGGTGATGTTGGCCAGCAGATTGATGCCATCCAACAGGTTCGCGGCAATCAACGGCAGCGTCACGTTCAACTGGAAGTTGCCGGTCTGGCCGGCCACGGTGATCGCGGTGTGGTGGCCGATCACCTGGGCGCACACCATCACGGTGGCTTCGGGAATCACCGGGTTGACCTTGCCCGGCATGATCGAGCTGCCCGGCTGCAGCGCCGGCAGTTCGATCTCGCCCAGACCGGCCAGCGGACCGGCATTCATCCAGCGCAGGTCGTTGGCGATCTTGATCAGTGCCACCGCCAACGCGTTGAGCTGACCGGACAGTTCAACCGCATCGTCCTGCGCGGCCAAGCCTTCGAACTTGTTCTCGGCGCTGTCGAACTTGATGCCGGTCTGCTGCTTGAGCTGCCTGGCCACCTGCGCGCCGAAACGCGGGTCGGCATTGATGCCGGTGCCGATGGCCGTGCCACCCAGTGGCAGCCGGCGCAGGCGCTTGAGGCTGTCTTCGATACGCTCCTGGGCAGAGGACAACTGCGCCGACCACGCACCGAATTCCTGTTCGAAGGTCAGCGGCATCGCATCCATCAGATGGGTGCGGCCGGTCTTGACCACCTTGCGCAGCGCGCGGCCACGCTTGTCGATGGTCTTGCGCAGGTGCACCAGCGAAGGCAGCAGCTGCTCATGCACGCCCAGCAGCGCCGAAACGCGCAGCGCGGTCGGGATCACGTCGTTGGAGCTCTGCCCCTGGTTGACGTGATCGTTGGGATGCACCGCGGTCTTGCCCGCCTTGCCGGCACGATTGGCCAGCGTAGCGATGACCTCGTTGGCATTCATGTTCGAGGAGGTGCCCGAACCGGTCTGGTACACGTCGATCGGGAAGTGCGCGTCATGGCGCCCGTCGGCGACTTCGGCAGCGGCCGCTTCGATGGCCTTGCCGATGTTGCGCGGCAGATGGCCCAGCTCGACGTTGACGTTGGCCGCAGCCCCCTTGACCAGGCCGAGCGCGCGGATGAAACCGCGCGGCATGCGCTGGCCCGACACCGGGAAATTATCGACGGCGCGCTGGGTCTGCGCGCCCCACAACGCATCGGCGGGCACCTGCAGCTCGCCCATGCTGTCGTGTTCAATCCTGAAACCCTTGCTCATTGCTTCAACTCCGCACATCTTTCGTGGATGAAAGGGAACCTGCGGCTGGCAACGGGCCTGATTCCCTGGCTGGCGGCTCTGATCACGATACTCCCAAGCACCGTTGAAACCCAACCACGCGGTGGATCGGCTAGACTCGGGATTCGTTTTCATTCAGACAGACTGCCGCCCCCATGGGTGACGATCCCGACAGTAGTACCGGGCGTGCGAGCGCGCACGCACCGATGACCGCCCTCGCCGCCCTGGCGACCGCGGGTGCCGTTCCGCTCCAGGCAGCAGCGCTGCGGGGCCCCGGATGATCGGCAACCTCCTGCTTCTGCTGCTGGCCCTGCTGCTGGTGGTGCTCAACGGCTTCTTCGTGGCCGCCGAGTTCGCCTTGGTGAAGCTGCGCCACACCCAGGCCGTCGGCCTGGCCGAGAACCATGGCTGGCGGGGACGGCTGCTGCTCAACGTGCACTCGCACCTGGATGCGTACCTGTCGGCCTGCCAGCTGGGCATCACGCTGTCCTCGCTGGGCCTGGGCTGGGTCGGTGAGCCGGCCTTCGCACACCTGCTGCAGCCGTTGTTCGACACCTTGGGGCTGACCCCGGAAGCCTCGCGCCTGACGTCCTTCATCATTGCCTTCAGCCTGATCTCGTTCCTGCACATCGTGTTGGGCGAACTGGCGCCGAAATCGATGGCGATCCGTCGCCCCGAGGCGATGTCGCTGTGGACGGCCGCGCCGCTGTACCTGTTCTATTGGGCCATGTACCCGGCCATCTGGCTGCTCAACAACAGCGCCAATGCGCTGCTGCGCCTGGCCGGCTGGGGCGATGTGGAGCACACCTCGCACCGCTATTCGCGCGAGGAGCTCAAGCTGATCGTGGGTCGCCAGCAACCGCTCGGCAGTGCGCCGGACCAGGACCTCACCTTGATGAGCCACGCGCTGGAGCTGCCCGAGCTGGTGGCCGGCGACCTGATGCGCTCCCGCGACCACATGCGCTCGTTCCGCGAAGGCATGCGCCTGGCCGACGTCATGGCCGAGTTCGCCGAAAGCCGCTACAGCCGCTACCCGTGGTTCGACCGCGATGGCGAGGAAGTGCTGGGCATCCTGCACATGAAGGACCTGCTGGTCGAGATCGCTCGAGGCAATCCCACCGACGACCTGCGCCCGCTGCTGCGCCCGGCCAACCTGATCGCGCTGGAAACCCCGGTACCGCTGGTGCTGGAGCGCTTCCGCACCGGCACCACCCACCTGGCGCTGTGCGTGGAAGAGCACGGCCGCATCCTGGGCTACTTCACCCTGGAAGACCTGCTGGAAGTGGTGGTCGGGGATATCGAGGACGAACACCCGCATATCGTCAAGGATGCCCCCACCCGTGGCGCCGACGGCACCCTGCTGGTGGCCGGCTCGACCTCGATCTTCCGGCTGGAGCGGCTGCTGGGACACGACCTGAGCGCGCCGGACCACCTCAATTCGGTCGGCGGGCTGATCGTGCACCAGCTCCAGCGGCTGCCCGAGGAAGGCGAGCAGCTGGAGATCGACGGGCACCAGTTCACGATTAAGCGCATGGCTGGGCACCGGATCCAGGCCGTGACGGTGCGCATGGCACAGGCCGAGGACGCCGGGGCAGCGTAGAATGGCGGCCCCCGCTGCCACCGATCTGCGCCCTGCCATGTCCGAATTCGCCCTGCTCGCCCTGTCCCCGCTCGATGGCCGCTACGCCGGCAAGGTCGACGCCCTGCGCCCGATCTTCTCCGAATACGGCCTGATCAAGGCCCGCGTGAAGGTGGAAGTGGAATGGCTGCTGGCACTGGCCAATGAGCCGGGCATCGTCGAACTGGCGCCGTTCTCGGCTGCCGCCACTGCACGCCTGCGCGCCCTGGCCGACGATTTCGCCCCGTCCCATGCCGCGCGGGTGAAGGAGATCGAGCGCACCACCAACCACGACGTCAAGGCCGTGGAGTACTTCATCAAGGAGCAGCTCACCGCCGATGCGGAGCTGGGCCCCGCGCTGGAGTTCGTGCATTTCGCCTGCACCAGTGAAGACATCAACAACCTCAGCTACGGGCTGATGTTCGAGCAGGCCCGCCGCGAAGTGCTGCTGCCCTCGCTGGACAACATCGCCGGCGTGCTGCGTGCCCTCGCCCATGCCCAGGCTGCCCAGCCAATGCTCTCGCGCACCCATGGCCAGACCGCCTCGCCGACCACCCTGGGCAAGGAAGTGGCCAACGTCGTGGCCCGCCTGGAGCGCCAGCGCCGCCAGATCGCCGCCGTCGAACTGACCGGCAAGATCAATGGCGCGGTGGGCAACTACAACGCGCACGTCATCGCCTACCCGGACGTGGACTGGCCGGCCTTCGCCCAGCGCTTCGTGGAAAGCCTCGGCCTGGTGTTCAACCCGTACACCACCCAGATCGAGCCGCACGACAACGTCGCCGAGATCGGCGATGCCGCGCGCCGCGCCAACATCATCCTGATCGACCTGGCCCGCGACGTCTGGGGCTACATTTCGCTGGGCTACTTCAAGCAGAAGCTCAAGGAAGGCGAAGTCGGCTCCTCGACCATGCCGCACAAAGTCAACCCGATCGACTTCGAAAACGCCGAAGGCAACTTCGGCATCGCCAACGCCCTGTTCGAGCATTTCAGCGCCAAGCTGCCGATCAGCCGCTGGCAGCGCGACCTGACCGACTCCACCGTGCTGCGCGCGGTCGGCACCGCCTTCGGCCATACCCAGGTCGCCCTGGACTCGCTGGCCAAGGGCCTGGGCAAGCTGACCGTCAATCCGGAACGCCTGGATGCCGACCTGGACGCCGCATGGGAGGTGCTGGCCGAAGCGGTGCAGACCGTCATGCGCCGCCATGGCCTGCCCAACCCCTACGAACAGCTCAAGGCGCTCACCCGCGGCCAGGGCATCACCACCGAATCGATGCAGGCCTTCGTTGAATCGCTGGACCTGCCCGGCGACGCCAAGCAGAGCCTGCGCGCCCTGACCCCGGGCGGCTACATCGGCCTGGCAGCGGATCTGGCCAAGGCGATCTGAAGGCATGGGCGCCGCCCTGCTGCGCCCCCGAACTACCGTCTACACGCTCCAAGGATCTCCCCCATGGCCGCACGCAAGATCAAAACCCCCGTCATCGACATCCAGGCCCGCCCCGGCCTGCCGCTGGGCATGCCCGCCGCTACCTTCCTGCGCGATTACTGGCAGAAGCGCCCGCTGCTCATCCGCGGCGCCTTCCCCGATTTCGAGACCCCGGTGCAGCCCGAAGACCTCGCCGGTCTGGCCTGTGAAGAAGGCGCGCTGTCGCGGCTGATCACCCACGACCGCGCCACCGATGGCTGGACCGTGCGTACCGGCCCGTTCCAGGAAGAAGAATTCCCCGGCATGCCGGACCACGACTGGACCCTGCTGGTCCAGGACGTGGACAAGTGGGACGCCGACGTGCGCGCCCTGATCAGCCACTTCGATTTCCTGCCGCGCTGGCGCATGGACGATGTGATGATCAGCTTCGCCGCCACCGGCGGCTCGGTCGGCGCCCATGTGGACCAGTACGACGTCTTCCTGCTGCAGGCTTATGGCCACCGCCGCTGGCAGATCGACGCCAGCGAATCCATCAAGGGCAAGCGCCCGCCGCTGGACTTCCGCGACGACGTCGAACTCAAGCTGCTGCGCCGCTTCAAGCCGACCCACGACTGGGTGCTGGCCCCGGGCGACATGCTCTACCTGCCGCCGAACGTGCCGCACAACGGCGTTGCCGAAGACCCCTGCCTGACGTTCTCCTTCGGCATGCGCGCCCCGGCCTCGGCCGAACTGATCAGCGACTACCTCGATACCCTGATCGAGGGCGCCGACGAGTCCATCCGTTACCAGGATCCGGACCTGAAGGTGCCGGAGGATCCGAACGAGATCGACGTGGTCTCGATGAACCGCGTGGTCGAAGCGCTCAATGCGATCCGCATGAACGACCCGGACAAGCTCGGCGACTGGTTCGGCCGCTTCATCACCACCTACCGCGCCGCCGGGGAAGTGATGGCGCACGGCGAACCGCTGCCGCGCGAGGAGATCGAAGCCGCGCTGGGCGCGGGCGTGGAATTGCAGCGCCACCCGTGGGCGCGCCTGGCCTGGCGCCGTGCCAAGCGTGGCGCCAGCCTGTACTGCAGCGGCCTGGACTTCGCCCTGCCGGTCAAGGATGCCCAGGTACTGGCCGGCACCGAACAGATCGGCGCGGCGCTGTACCAGAAGCTCTCGGCCAAGGGCCGTGATGCCGTGCAGGCGCTGGTCGCCGGCGGCTTCTACCAGCTGGTGGACGATGCCGGCCTGGAGGATGAAGACGACTACGTCGCCGAGTACGACATCGTCGACGGCACCGACGCGGTCGAGGTCATCGATGACGAGGCCATCGAGGCCGACGTGCACGAGGTCACCATCCATGACGACGGCATCGAGGTGATCGTCGATTTCGACGACAGCGACGAGACTGACGGCAAGGACGAGCCCCAGCGCGGCTGATCGCGCCCGCCATGAACGGCCCAGGCTTCCACGTTGATGTGGTCGACTACCCGGCGCAGCACGCCGCGCTGCACCGGGTCCGGTTCACCGTGTTCGTCGACGAGCAGCAGGTCCCCGCCGAACTGGAGATCGACGCGCTCGACCCCCTGAGCGTGCATGTCCTGGCCTGCGACACCGCCGGCACCCCGATCGGGGCCGGACGGCTCACCCCGGACGGCCGGATCGGCCGCATGGCGGTACTGGCGGCCTGGCGTGGCAAAGGCGTCGGCGAAGCCCTGCTGCTGGTCCTGGTCGACCAGGCCCGGGCCCGGGGCTGGCGCGAGGTCGGGCTGCATGCGCAGCTGCCGGCCCGCGTGTTCTATACCCGGCAGGGCTTTCTGCCGGAAGGCGAGATCTTCGAAGAGGCCGGCATCGCCCACCAGCACATGCGCCTGGCCCTGTCCGGTGCAGTCGCAATCGAGCGCGCCGAAGAGGCCGTGGCGATCACCACCGCGTTGATCCACCGCGCCCGTCGCCAGCTGTGGATCCACAGCCGCCAGCTCGACCCCGGCCTGCTCGATGCACCGCCGGTGCTGGAAGCGTTGCGCCGCTACGCCACCGCCCGCCACGACAAACAGGCCTGGCTGATCGTCCACGACAGCGCCGCCATCCGTCGGGCCGGCTCACCCGTGCTGAGCCTGCTCCAGCGGCTGCCGAGCGTCTTCCGGGTGCGCGAGGTGAGCGATCCGATCGACCGCGCGACGCCATCTGCCTGCCTGCTCAACGATACGGGCGACTACTACTTTCGTCTGAGCGGCCACCGCTTCGATGGCGAGGCCGGGCTGGCCCAACCGGCACGTTCACGACCGTTGCAGGAAGGTTTGCAGCGCGTATGGGAACGTTCGCGTGATTGCAGCGAACTGCGGGCACTCGGCCTGTAGCCCACCGCACGGCCCCGAACCTGTCTGGGAATGACACCGCGGTTCCCGCACTGGACCGTACGGTGCCCCTTCCTGTCGCGTTGGGGGTACAATTTGGGGCGTTAGATACCGCCCGCGCAGGCTATTCACTTTTCCCTGCCGGATCATCGAAGCCTTACCCCACAAGCGAATCCGACTCTCCATCGTGGACAATCAACTGAAGCAGTTTGCGCAATCTTCGCAGCTCGCCGGCGGCAACGCCTCCTATATCGAGGATCTGTACGAGCAGTACCTCGTTTCTCCGGACAGTGTCGATCCCAAATGGAAGACCTACTTCGACGGCTTCCAGGGCCGCGAAGCCGGTGATATTCCGCATTCGGCCGTCATCGCCCACATTGCCGACGCCGCCAAAAACGCCATCAAGAGCGGCACCGCCGATGGTGCCGGCGACGAGCGCGAGCGCAATGTCGGCCGCCTGATCACCGCTTACCGGTCGCGTGGCCACCTCGGTGCCCGCCTGGATCCGCTGAGCCTGACCGCGCCGACCAATCCGCCGGACCTGGGCCTGCCGTTCCACAGCCTGTCGGAAAGCGACCTGGGCAGTGAGTTCAGCACCGGCGGCGTCGCCGGCCAGCCGCGCATGAAACTGCGTGACCTGCTGGAGCGCCTGAAGAAGACCTACACCGGCTCGATCGGTGCGGAATTCATGCACATCTCCGAGGTCGAGCAGCGCCAGTGGCTGTACCAGCGCCTGGAAATGGCCGGTGGCAACTACAACCTGGACGCAGACACCCAGCGCCGTACCCTGGAGCGCCTGACGGCTGCCGAGGGTCTGGAGCGCTACCTGCACACCAAGTACGTGGGCCAGAAGCGCTTCTCGCTGGAAGGCGGCGATTCGCTGATCCCGATGATGGACACCATCATCCGTGACGCCGGCAAGGATGGCGTCAAGGACGTGGTGATCGGCATGGCCCACCGCGGCCGCCTGAACGTGCTGGTCAACACCCTCGGCAAGAGCCCGCGCAAGCTGTTCGACGAGTTCGAAGGCAAGTTCGAGCACGACGACCACGCCTCCGCCGGCGATGTGAAGTACCACATGGGCTTCTCGGCCGACGTCGCCACCGCCGGCGGCGCGGTCCACCTGGCGCTGGCGTTCAACCCGTCGCACCTGGAAATCGCCGATCCGGTCGTGGCCGGCAGCGTCCGTTCGCGCCAGGAACGCCGTGGCGATACCGCCCGCAAGCAGGTGATGCCGATCCTGATCCACGGTGATGCGGCCTTCGCCGGTCAGGGCGTGGTGATGGAGCTGTTCCAGATGTCCCAGGCCCGCGGCTTCGCCGTTGGTGGCACGGTGCACATCGTGGTCAACAACCAGGTCGGCTTCACCACCTCCAATCCGGAAGATTCGCGCTCCACGCTGTACTGCACGGACGTGGCCAAGATGATCGCCGCGCCCGTGCTGCACGTGAACGGCGACGATCCCGAAGCGGTCGTGTTCGCCGCCAAGCTGGCCTTCGAGTTCCGCCAGAAGTTCAGCAAGGACGTGGTCATCGACCTGATGTGCTACCGCCGCTGGGGCCACAACGAAGCCGATGAACCGGCGATCACCCAGCCGCTGATGTACCAGGTCATCCGCAAGCACCAGACCACCCGCGAGCTGTACGCCGCGACGCTGGAAGCCGCCGGCGTGATCGAAGCCGGTGGCGGCAAGGCCCTGGTCGATGCGTACCGCAACAAGCTCGATGCCGGCGAAGTCACCACCGAGCTGGCCCAGGTCGAGAAGACGCCGGCCACCAGCAAGATGTACGTGGACTGGCCCAAGCTGCTCAACGGCAAGCTGTCCGACGCCGTCTCCACCGCCGTGGGCATGGAGAAGGTCAAGCAGCTGGCGCAGATGATCAACACCGTGCCCGAAGGCGTGGAACTGCACTCGCGCGTGGCCAAGGTCTATGACGACCGCCGCAAGATGGCCGCAGGCGAGATCCCGGGCGACTGGGGCTTCGCCGAGAACCTGGCCTACGCCACCATCCTCGACGAAGGCAACAACCTGCGCCTGGTCGGCCAGGACGTCGGCCGCGGTACGTTCACGCACCGCCACGCGATCCTGCACGACCAGAAGACCGACAACTACTACCTGCCGCTGCGCCAACTGGTCGAGTCGCCGGAACAGGCCACCATCATCGATTCGCTGCTCAGCGAAGAAGCCGTGATGGCCTATGAGTACGGCTTCTCCACCACCGATCCGAACACCCTGTGCATCTGGGAAGGCCAGTTCGGCGACTTCGCCAACGGCGCCCAGGTCGTGATCGATCAGTTCATCGCCGCCGGCGAAGCCAAGTGGGGCCGCATCACCGGACTGACCCTGCTGCTGCCGCACGGTTATGAAGGCCAGGGCCCGGAGCACAGCTCCGCACGCCTGGAGCGTTTCCTGCAGCTGTGCGCGCTGGAGAACATGCTGGTGTGCGTGCCGTCGACCCCGGCGCAGGCGTACCACATGCTGCGTCGCCAGATGCGCATGACCACCCGCAAGCCGCTGATCGTGATGTCGCCCAAGTCGCTGCTGCGCCACAAGCTGGCCGTGTCGACCCTGGACGAACTGGCCAACGGCGAGTTCCAGCACCTGATCGGCGATGCCAACGCAGACGCCAGGAAGGTCAAGCGCGTGGTGCTGTGCTCGGGCAAGGTCTACTACGACCTGCTGGAAGACCAGACCAAGCGTGGCCAGGACGATGTCGCCATCATCCGCGTGGAGCAGCTGTATCCGTTCCCGCGCGTGGCACTGGCAGCAGAGCTGAAGAAGTACGGCAAGGCGGCCGATGTGGTGTGGTGTCAGGAAGAACCGCAGAACCAGGGTGCCTGGTACCAGATCCGTCACCACCTGCAGGCGTGCCTGGCCGATGGCCAGAGCATCCATTACGCAGGTCGCGCCCGTTCGGCATCGCCGGCCGCTGGACACATGGCTGACCACATCATCGAGCAGCAGAAGCTGATCGCCGATGCCCTGGTCAACCCGTTCAACGACTCGGTCGCTGAATAACTCTCCCCCTCATTCTAGAAAAGACAAACCAGGAAGCTCCCGCATGGCCACCGAAGTCAAAGCCCCGGTACTGCCCGAATCCGTCGCCGACGGCACCATCGCCACCTGGCACAAGAAGGTCGGCGATGCCGTCAAGCGCGATGAAAACCTGCTTGATCTGGAAACCGACAAGGTCGTCCTGGAAGTGCCGTCGCCGGTCGATGGCGTGCTGAAGGAGATCAAGTTCGAGGTGGGCGCCACCGTGACCTCCAGCCAGGTCGTGGCCATCATCGAAGAAGGTGCGACCGCTGCTGCTGCGCCGGCCGAAGAGAAGAAGGCCGACGCCCCGGCCGCTGCTCCGGCACCGGCCGCTGCCGCTCCGGCCGCTGCCGCAGCGCCGGCCCCGGCCACCAAGTCCGCTGCCGATTCGCTGCCCCCGGGTGCCCGCTTCACCGCCATCACCGAAGGCGTGAACCCGGCCGACGTGGACGGCACCGGCCGCCGCGGCGCGGTGACCAAGGAAGACATCGTCAACTTCGCCCGCAACGGCGGCGCCGGCAAGTCCGGTGGCGCACGTCCGGAAGAACGCGTGCCGATGACCCGCATCCGCAAGCGCATCGCCGAGCGCCTGATGCAGTCCAAGAACGGCACCGCGATGCTGACCACCTTCAACGAGGTCGACCTGTCCAAGGTCTCGGCCGCGCGCAAGGATCTGCAGGACGAGTTCGTCAAGGCGCACGGCATCAAGCTGGGCTTCATGAGCTTCTTCGTGAAGGCCGCCGCCAACGCACTGCAGCGCTTCCCGCTGGTCAATGCCTCGATCGATGGTGACGACATCATCTATCACGGCTACTCGGACATCTCGATCGCCGTGTCGACCGAGAAGGGTCTGGTGACCCCGGTGCTGCGCAACGTCGAGCGCATGTCCTTCGCCGATATCGAAAAGACCATCGCCGACTACGCCAAGAAGGCCCGTGACGGCAAGCTGAGCCTGGAAGAACTGCAGGGCGGCACCTTCACCGTGACCAACGGCGGCACCTTCGGTTCGCTGCTGTCGACCCCGATCATCAACCCGCCGCAGAGCGCCATCCTGGGCATGCACGCCATCAAGGAGCGTCCGATCGCGCAGAACGGCCAGGTCGTGATCGCGCCGATGATGTACCTGGCGCTGTCCTACGATCACCGCATCATCGACGGCAAGGACTCGGTCCAGTTCCTGGTGGACATCAAGAACCAGCTGGAAAACCCGGGCCGCATGCTGTTCGGCCTGTAAGACCTCCCACCCCTCCGCGCCCGCGCGGAGGGGTTCTGGTTTTACGGCACTGCACCGCACTGCCCTGCTCTCTCCCCCGGCGCCTGCGCGCCACCGGCTTCAAGCGAAGCTCGGGAATGCAACAAGGAACTATCAATGGCTGAACAATTCGACGTCGTCGTCATCGGTGCCGGTCCGGCCGGCTACCATGCCGCCATCCGCGCCGCGCAGCTGGGTCTGAAGACCGCCTGCATCGACGCTGCGCTGGGCAAGGACGGCAAGCCGGCCCTGGGTGGCACCTGCCTGCGCGTGGGCTGCATCCCGTCCAAGGCGCTGCTCGATTCCTCGCGCCAGTTCTGGAACATGGGCCACATCTTTGGCGACCACGGCATCAGCTTCAAGGATGCCAAGATGGACGTCGAGGCGATGGTTGGCCGCAAGGACAAGATCGTCAAGCAGTTCACCGGCGGCATCGCCATGCTGTTCAAGGCGAACAAGGTCACCGCGTACTACGGTTTCGGTGAGCTGCAGCCGGGCAACATCGTCAAGGTCAAGCAGCACGACGGTTCGGAAGTCGAGCTGAAGGGCACCAACGTCATCATCGCCGCCGGTTCGGACTCGATCGAACTGCCGTTCGCCAAGTTCGATGGCGAAACCATCGTCGACAACGTCGGCGGCCTGGATTTCACCGAAGTGCCGGCTCGCCTGGCCGTGATCGGTGCCGGCGTGATCGGCCTGGAACTGGGCAGCGTCTGGAAGCGCCTGGGTTCGGAAGTGACCATCCTGGAAGCGCTGCCGGACTTCCTGGCCGCGGCCGATGCCGAAGTGGCCAAGACCGCCTTGAAGGAATTCAAGAAGCAGGGCCTGGACATCCGCTTGGGCGCCAAGGTCTCCAAGGCCGACGTGACCGGCAAGGGCAAGAAGAAGGAAGTCGCCCTGACCTACGCCGATGCTGAAGGCGAAAAGAGCCTGGTCGTGGACAAGCTGCTGGTGGCCGTCGGCCGTCGCGCCGCCACCAAGGGCCTGCTGGCCGAAGGCACCGGCGTCAAGATCAACGAGCGTGGCCAGATCGAAGTGGACGCACACTGCCACACCGGCGTCGATGGCGTCTGGGCGGTCGGTGACTGCGTGCGCGGCCCGATGCTGGCGCACAAGGGCTTCGAGGAAGGCATCGCCGTGGCCGAGCTGATCGCGGGCCTGCCGGGCCACGTCAACTTCGACACCATCCCGTGGGTGATCTACACCGAGCCGGAGCTGGCCTGGGTCGGCAAGACCGAGCAGCAGCTCAAGGACGAAGGCATCCCGTACAAGGCCGGCAGCTTCCCGTTCGCCGCCAACGGCCGTGCCGTGGCGATGATCGAGCCGTCGGGCTTCGTGAAGGTCCTGGCACACGCCGAGACCGACCGCATCCTGGGCATGCACCTGGTCGGCGCGAACGTCTCCGAGCTGGTGCACGAAGGCGTGCTGACCATGGAGTTCAGCGGTTCGGCCGACGACCTGGCGCGCATCTGCCACGCCCACCCGTCGCTGTCGGAAGTGGTGCATGACGCCGCCATGGCCGTGAGCAAGCGCGCGATCCACAAGGCCAACTGAGCCAGCGTTGGTGGCGTAACGAAAAACCCCGCTTCGGCGGGGTTTTTTGTGGGCGAGAGGTAGTGCCGGCCGCTGGCCGGCTCCTCGCCATGGGTAGTGCCGGCCGCTGGCCCGCTCCTCGTCAACCCGACAGCAAGAGCCGCCGGCCAGCGGCCGGCACTACCCGATCCCGTTCCTGTTCAGGCCGTTGCGACGCGCCCGCCACCCAGCAGCCGCGCCGGAAGCATCAACAGCGCACGCAGGAAGGCAAACAGCGCCGAGAACGTGATGCCGACCAGGCGGAACGGCAGGCTGACCAGCCACACCAACGGCCACGCCACCAGGGCCAGGAGCGCCAGCGGCCAGCACAGCACGAACAGCAGGCACCACATGCCCAGCGCGAACAGGGTCTTCATCGTCGGTCTCCTTCGACTCGGGGCAACGTCGCCCACCGGGCCACGTTGCCCCGCGCCGGGGAACGCGACAAGCGCGCTGCGACGAACCACGCCCCAGCGCGGATGAAGCTGCCGCTGCGGCGATGAAACCGGCGTGCCGACCGTGGCCGGCGCGCCGCCCACTCACGGTACCGGCGGTGACTCCACCGCGCCGCCCTGCCCGCCCGAGGTAAGGCGCAGGCCGATGCTGCTGGCACGATCCGCGCCGCGCGCCTGTTCATGGCCAAGCAGCAACGACAGGCTCCAGCCACGCTGGATCGCCAGATCCACGCCGGCCTGCAGCGACAACACATCGTCGTTGTAGCTGCGGAGTGCTACCTCGTAGTCCTGCGGCCGTGACCACGTCGCATAGTTCAGCGAAGCCATCCCGCGGTCCTGCAGCGCCCGCCGGTACTCGATGCTCCAGAACGGACGCAACCGGCTTTCGGCCGATACCTGCGCACTGCCCTCCACCCCGATGGCCAGCGCGCGGTTTTCCACGGTCTGGCGGCCATAGGCGAGATCCAGCACGCCCAGGCCGTGCTCGCGGTAGGCATCCAGAGTGGTACGGCTGGCATTCCAGCGGGCGTACCCGGTCAGCCGGGTTGCCGCCAGCATCTGCTCGTAGCCCAGGCCGAGCGAACCGAACCACTGCGTGCCATCGCGCCGCGCCTGCGCCTGCGCATCGGCATCGGTGCTCCAGCGCTGCAGATCGAACTGCAGGTTGCCGGTGGCGATCATCGCGTCCACGTACAGGTGCGCGTTGCCACGCCACAGTCCGTACAGCGCCAGCGAGCGCTGGTCGGCGCGCAGGCGGGTGCGATCGTCGTCCTGGTCGCTGTCGCTGCGGCCCACGCTGCCGGCCACGCCGAGCAGCGTGCGTTCGCCGAGACGGCGGTCCACACCGACGCTCAGCCCGTCGCTGCGCAGGTCATAGCGGCCACCTGCGGTGGCCCCGCCGCGGCCGTAGCTCGCGGTACCCGCGGCCCAGGTTCCCCAGCCGGCCGGCAACCACGCCGCGCCGGTACCGAGTGCGCTGCCCAGCGGCAGCGATGCGGCGTTGGGGCCGCCACCGCCACTGGACACCGACAACGTGTTGCTGGCGGGGTTGCCGCCGTCGCGTACCTGGCGCAGGCGATCACGGATGTTGCCCTGCTGTGCGGCGGCAAAGCGCACGCTCGCATCCACCTGCGCCTGCAGCAGTCCGGTGACGCCCGGGTCGCGGGTCGGGTCAGGGCGCACATTGACCACCAGCCGCAGTTCCACGCGGGCGGCGGCGTAACCACCACTGGCTGCCTGCTGTGCGGTGATCACGGCGCTGCCCTCGGCGTGTACCTGGACTGTGCGGCCGTCGATGCTGGCGACCGCTGGCGCACTGCTGTGGAAGGTGAACGCACCGGGGCTGACACTGGTCGGCAGCGGCAGCTCGAAGCTGCCCTGCTCCAGCAGACGCGACATGTCTGCCGGCCAGGCCAGCACCGGCACTGCGGCAGCGATGTCCACGTCCAAGCGCTGCTGTGCGGCGGCCTGGTGGTTGGCGTCGCCGGCCTGGTCGGCGGTCAGGCTGCACCGCCCGGACGCCAGCATGACCACGCGCGGGCCGTCCAGGCTGCACACCGCCGGGGTGGTGCTGGCGAAGATGATCGGCTGCCCCGAGGCGCCGCCCTGGGCGCTCAACAGGAAGCTGCCTCCCGCGCTGAACACCGGGGCGCCGGGATCGGCGACGAAGGCGCTGATGGCCTGCGCGGCCTGCGCGACCACAAAGCGGTAGCCGAGCGCGGCGGTAAAGCCATGCGCATCGCGGACCTCGACCTGCACCTCGAACGTGCCGGCCTGGATGGCGGTGCCCTCAAGCAGCCCATCAGCGGTCAACCGCACGCCCGGCGGCAGCGCGCCGGACAGCAGCCGGAACGCATACGGGGCGACGCCGCCACGCACTGGCAGGCGCGTGCTCACTGCCTGCCCCAGGGCGATCTCCGGCGGTGCAGTGTCGCCGGGGATGATCTGCGGCGCGTCCACCACCAGCACCATGCTGCGGCGGGCCTGGAACGGGCCGTCGCCGGTGCTGCTGTCGGTAACCTCCACATCGACCGCAAAGCGGCCGGCAACCACCGGCGTGCCGATCAGTTGCCCGCCCGGCGTCAGCGCCGTCCCGGCCGGCAATGCGCCCCCCACCAGCGCATAGCGGTAGGGCGCACTGCCTCCGCGGCTGAGCAGCTGCAGCGTGTAGGGGCTGCCGGCGGTGGCCGCGTCGGGCACGATGTCATCGATCGCTACACTCGGCGCGGCCACGGTGATCGTCACGGTCGCCGGTGCGGAGGTCCTGAAGGCATCGCTGGCGGTGTAGTCCACGCTGTCGGCGCCGGCATAACCGGCGTGCGGGGTGTAGCGCAGCGTGGTGCCCTGCACCTCCAGCGTGCCATGCTGCGGCGCGCGGACAACGTCGATGCGGGTGACGGCACCCTGCAGCGTCAACGGCAGCACGATGCCCGCTGCGCCGTAGGCGATGCCGATGCGGCTGTCCGCCGCGCCCAGGACCGGCAACGGAGTGACCGCCGCCGAAGGCGCCGAGGCCGCGCCTTGGCCGTGTTCGCTGCGTGCGACCACGATGAAACGATACGCGGTGCCGTTGGCCAGCCCGGTCACGGCAATCGGCGAGCCGCTGCCGGTAGCGCTGATGCCGCCCGGTTGCGCGCTCACGGTGTAGTCGAGGATCGCGCCGCTGCCGGCGCGGGCCGGCGCAATGAAATGCACCAGCACCTGGCCATCGGCGGCCACGCCACGCACATCGGCCGGCGCGCCCGGCAGCTCGACGCCGACCAGCACCGCCACCGTGCTGCCGACACCGTGCAATGCCGTCGCCGCGTCGGTGCCTTGTACATTGCGCAGGCTGCCTGCAGCGGCCTGCAGCGCCTCCACGGCGATCCCATCCTCATCGAGGTCATCGGCCTGCACGGTGTAGCCAAAGCGCAGCACGGTGCCCTGCGCATCGGCCGCCTGCGCGAGCAGCACGGCCTCGCGCTGCTGTGCGCCGATACGCAACTGCAGTAGCGGTGGCACGCCGACCTGCAGCGGCTGGTCGAAGCCGACCTGGAACGCCAGCGTCTGCCCCGCCAGATAGCGGCCCGCTGCAGGCGGAGTCACCCGCAGCACGCGCGGCGCATCGAGCACGGTGAGCGCGTCCGATGGCGCCGAGGCCGCGCCGCTTCCCACGCGGTTGATGGCGGTAACGGTAAAGCGCTGCGCGACGCCGGCAGGCAGGCCACCGATGCGCAGCGGGCTGCCCGCGCCGCGCACGCTCTGCCCGCCTGGCAGCGCCTGCACGAGGTAGCCGGTGATCGGGCTGCCACCGTCGAACGCGGGGGCCACGAAACGGATCTCGGCAGTCTGGCTGGACGCCAGCACGACCTGCACGATCGCTGGCGCACCCGGTGCAACCGCCCGCACTTCGAAGCGATGCGAGACGCGTACGGCGGCACGGGTGGCGGCATCGCCGGGCTGGTCGGCATCGATGCCGCAGGTGCCGGCCGCCAGCAGGGTCAGCGTGCCGTCGGGGCCCACGCTGCACACCGCCGGTGTGGTGGCCGTCCACTGCACCGGCAACTGGCTGCTGGCGGCGGCGGTCAGCCGCGGCGACGTGCCGAGGTCCT
The DNA here is from genome assembly GCF_001807865.1 of Stenotrophomonas sp. HMSC10F06. Lineage (NCBI taxonomy): Bacteria > Pseudomonadati > Pseudomonadota > Gammaproteobacteria > Lysobacterales > Lysobacteraceae > Stenotrophomonas > Stenotrophomonas sp. HMSC10F06. Next base: position 118,899 of record NZ_KV791255.1, read on the forward strand.
GCGGGCCCGGATCGGCGAACTGGATCTGCTGGTCGGCCATCGGCACCACCGGTGCCGATGGCACCGAGGCCGCGCCCGTGCCGGCCGCGTTGCGCGCGGCGACCGTGAAGCGGTACGCCGTACCGTTGCGCAGGTTGGTCAGCACCGCCGGCGATTGTGCCACCGGTACCTGCAGGCCACCGGGCTGCACGGTGACGACGTAATCCAACACCGTGCCGCCGCCGTTCTGCAGCGGCGGATCGAAGGTCACCGTCGCCGTACCGTCGTCCGCACGGACGGCGGTGATGGTCGGCGCATCAGGCGCCACGGCGCCCACGGTGATGCCGGCAGTGGAACCGACACCGGCCAGGACCAGCCCCGCATCGACGCCGTCGGCGTTGCGCAGGGTGCCCCCGTTCAATCCGAGCGATTCGATCGCGATCCCGTCCAGATCCCGCTGGCCGGGCAGTACGGTGTAACGGAAATCAAGCGTGGTGCCGCCCGAGCCGGCGTCGTACTGCGCCGCCACGCGCTCGCTGCCGATCACCAGCACCAGCTGCGGCGTACCCGTCACCTGCACCGGCTGGTCGAAGACAAGCTGGAAGTCGAGCGACTGGCCGGCAACATAGCGACCCGCGGCCGGTACCTGCACCGCGCTGATCCGCGGCACGGTCGGCAGGGTGACCGGGTTGGAGGCCACCGACATCGTCCCGGGACCGCTGGCCGTGCGTGCGCGAACATGGAACGTGTAACGTCCCCCTGCCTGCAGGCGCTCCACCCGTACCGGGCTGGCGGCACCGGAAACCACCGATGCACCTGGCAGGGTGATCACCTCGTAGGCCGTGATCGCGCTGCCGCCATCACTGCCAGGCGGGTCGAAGAATACGTCCACGCTGGTGGCGCCCGCGCGTTCGGCGCGCAACATGGTGGGGGCCGACGCGGTGCCGGGCACCACCATGAAACTGCGCGCCACCGGCGTGGCTGCGGTGATGCCGGCCGTGCCGGGCTGCTCGGCGAGCACGGTACAGGTGCCGGTGCTGAGCAGGCGCACGCTGGCAGGCGCTTCGGCCTGGCACACCAACGGCGTCTGGCTGCTGTACTGCACCGGCAGCCCGCTGCTGGCCGTGGCGGTGAGCGACAACAGGGTGCCGACCGGCTGTGGGGCCGGCAACGGGAAGGTGATGGCCTGGCTGGCCTGGGGGGTGACCGTGTTGCTCGGGTCCGAGTCGACACTCACCTCTGTGCCGTTGTCGGCACGCACGCGGAACTGTACCGGCACGCCATTGGCCAGCCCGGTGACGGGGATCGGCGAGGCGCTGCCGGTGGCCTGCGCGCCGCCGCTGGAGATCACGACGTAGTGCGCGATCGGCGCCCCGCCGTTGCGGGCCGGCGCCTGGAAGCTGATGCTGGCTTCGCCGTCTGCGGCGGAGGCGACCACCCGGGTCGGCGCGTCCGGTACACCCGCCGCGACGCTGCCAGCGTAGCCCGAACTGGCGCTGGCCCTGGTCGCATCGGCCACGGTGATGGTGGCACTGAAGCCACCGGCCTGTTCGGGCACGCCATGCACGCGGCCATCGGGCTCCAGCACCAGGCCGGCAGGCAGTTGCCCTGCCGTGATCGTGAAGGCGTAGGGCGCGGTGCCGCCGCGAACCCCCAGGGTCTGGTCGACGTTACGGCCCACGGTCATCACTGGCGGCGTGGTGGCGTCCAGCGTGAGCGGCGCGGCCGAGGCGTTCTCACAGCGTACGACCGCGTTCATGAGGTAGCCGCCGCGGGTACTCACGGAAAGGTACAGGCCGTTGGCCACCAGGTATCCGGCCGGCGTACTGCCCGTATGAGGGCCTGGCGTCCCGGTGAAACTGCGGTAGTCGTATGCCACCGAGGAAAAGTTCGCCGCACGCAGGATGACGCTGTCCGACTGGGCCAGGTTGATACCGGGGTCCAGCCCGCTGTCGAGGAAGGTGACGGAGACGATGTCACCCGGGAGGAATTTCGTGGGCTGCTGACTGGTCGTCATCGTGACGCCACCGCTCAACGCGTTGACCGCCGCACACCCCGGTGATTCGGCCATGGCCATGCCGCTGCCCAGCACCAGCTGCAGCACACCGGCGCCCATCCAGATGGCGGCCCGCGCCAGCCTGCCCTTCCCTGCCCCTGACAGCATCCGCACTTCCCCTTGCCCGTCCGTTCAGCGCGCGCCGCCGTGGTCCGGTCGGCAACGCCGTCGCTGTGGTGATCGTCGAGATGGGGAAACGCACACGGCCGCACACCGCGTGGCGGTGGCGACATGGCTGGATTCCCCTGGTACCGGGTGCGGTAACGGCCCGGCGCAGGGGATCTTTAGCGGTTTGTGGGCGCCATCACAGTGCAGGCCAATGCGCGATGCCCCGGCCGCTTACTCGAACGAACCCACCGAATCGTGCGACAGATTGTCGAAGCGGGTGTATTCACCGAAGAACTTGAGCTTGCACGAGCCGGTCGGGCCGCCTCGGTGCTTGCCGATGATGATCTCGGCCAGGCCCTTGTCCGGGGAGTTTTCCTTGTTGTAGTAATCGTCGCGGTAGATGAAGACGATCATGTCCGCATCCTGCTCGATAGCGCCGGATTCGCGAAGATCGGCCATCACCGGGCGCTTGTCGGTACGCGTTTCCAGCGAGCGGTTGAGCTGGGACAGGGCGATCACCGGCACGTTGAGCTCCTTGGCCAGGCCCTTCAACGAACGCGAGATTTCCGAGATTTCGGTCGCGCGGTTTTCGCTGTTGCCCGGCACGCTCATCAGCTGCAGGTAGTCGATCACGATCAGGCCCAGGTCGTGCTCGCGCTTGAGGCGGCGGCACTTGGAGCGCAGGATTTCCGGCGACACGCCCGGCGTATCGTCGATGAAGATCTTGGTTTCCTTCAGCATCCGGATCGCGCCGGTGACGCGGCTCCAGTCCTCGTCTTCCAGTTGGCCGGTACGCAGGCGCTGGGCGTTGATGCGGCCATTGGAGGAAATCAGGCGCATCGCCAGCTGCGAGGCCGACATTTCCATCGAGAACACCGCCACGCCCTTCTTGGATTTGATCGCGGCGTACTCGGCGATGTTCAGCGCGAAGGTGGTCTTGCCCATGGCCGGACGCGCGGCCAGGATGATCAGGTCGGTCGGCTGCAGGCCGGCGGTCATCGCATCGAAGTCGGCATACCCGGTCGGCAGGCCGGTGATGTTGCCGCCGTTTTCGAAGCGGATGCGCAGCTCTTCGAAGGCATCCTTCAGCGCGCCGGGCATCGCCACGAAATCGGTGCGGCCGCGCGCGCCCTGCTCGGCGATCGCGAACACGGATTTTTCCGCGGCCGAGAGCAGCTCGCTGCTCTCCCGCCCTTCAGGCTGGAAGCCATCGTTGACGATGTCGGTGCCGACCTGGATCAGCTGACGCAGCACCGCCTTGTCGCGCACGATCTCCGCATAGGCGGCGATGTTGGCGGCCGACGGCGTGGTGCTGGCCAGTTCGATCAAGTAGGCGCCATCGCCGACCAGCTCCATCTTGCCCTGCGATTCGAACCACTCGCCCAGGGTCACCGCATCGAACGGGCGGTCGCGCTCGGACAGCTCGCGGATCGCGCGGTAGATCATCTGGTGATCGCGGCGGTAGAAGTCGGTTTCGGTCAGCTGGTCGTTGACCCGGTCATAGCTTTCCGGGGCCAGCATCAGCCCGCCCAGCACCGCCTGCTCGGCCTCGATCGAATGCGGCGGCACGCGCAGGGCGTCGATGCGCATCTCATCGCGATCAAAGCGGTCACCGCGGTCTTTGCGGTCGGAACGGAAACCAGAACGGGCGGACATGGGGGGCGTACTTCCTGCAGTGTGAGGCGTGGGACATGGTAGGCACGCGGGGAGCCCCGCAGCCATGCACAAACCTGTGGATAAGCAGTGGATGAGCTGGGGATACCGGCGCCTGCCGGAACGATCGGCCGGGGCCGTCGCATTGCATGCGACGGACGCCATTGCGACGCCCGTCCACGCCATTATCGCAGAAGCGCCACCCTCCCGCAGTGGATCAGTGCGTGCCGCCGTGGGTGCCGACCCAGGCGATGAACCTGTCCACGAAGCCCTGCAGGAAGTCCTTGGTGCCCTCGTTGCTGATCGTGCCGTGCGCGTCGATCAGCCCTTCCTTGAAGTGCAGGAAGGCCTCGGGCTGGCCCAGCACCGGCATGTCCAGGTAGGCCAGGATGTTGCGCAGGTGCTGCTGGGCCAGGGCGGTGCCGATCACGCCGATCGAGGCACCGATCACCGCCGCCGGCTTGCCGGCGAAGGCACTGTCGCCATACGGGCGAGAGGCGAGGTCGATGGCGTTCTTGAGCACGCCCGGCACCGAGCGGTTGTATTCGGGGGTGACGAACAGCACCGCATCGGCGTCACGGATCTGCTGTTTGAGGCGGACGCCCTGGCTGGGGTAGTCCTTGTCGAAATCCTGGTTGTACAGCGGCAGGTCGCCGATCTCCACGTAGGAGAACGCCGCCTTGCCGGCGGCCAGCTTCTCCAGCGCGCGCGCCAACGCCTGATTGTGCGAGCCCTTGCGCAGACTACCGACGAGTACGGCGATCTTGTATTCGGCCATCACGTTTGCTCCGTTGGGGGGGAAAGGTCCAGCCTAGGCGGACCTACCTTCGGCAACGGTGAAGGCGACGTCAGCCACGCATGGCGCGGCGCTACGGCCGACACCACATACGGTAGCAACTGTGTTGCTGGAGGAGCTTCA